>CAZBKC010000305.1:0-4539 GCA_964492345.1 uncultured Steroidobacter sp.
CCATGCTCGATTTCAGAACTGGATCCCCGCCTGCGCGGGGATGACGGGCTTAGCTGGGTACCATTGATCTCCGGAATGTCTCACACAGAGAGCACAGCGAGTATCTCTGTGCTCTCTGTGTGAGATTCCTCATTCCGCGCTTTCGCACTTGTACGAGATCAGGAATTTCCCTGACTCGCTCGGTAGTCCTACCTCGTCCAGACAAATCCAGGGCTGTACTTCGAATCCCGCCTTGGTTTATAACGAATTCCATTGAAATCTGGCGGGATCTGGCCTTATTTGTCCGTACAAATATGACGAGCCTGCCGCAGGACCTGAGTGGAGCCATGTCATGAGCAAGCCCGCAGAAATCGTCAGAAAAGCCGCTGTCACCGCCGAAGATCTGGTCGAGCCGGTCGTGATACCGGTCGAGGCCTATACCTCTCCGGAATACGCGCGCGCCGAGCGTGACAAGTTGTGGCGCAAGGTGTGGCTGCAGGTGGGACGTCTGGAAGATCTGCCCGACGTCGGCAGCTATCTGACGTTTGAAATTCTCGACGACTCGATCGTCGTGGTGCGCACGGCGGCCGACAAGATCAAGGCCTTCCACAACGTGTGTCCGCATCGCGGCCGACGCCTCGTCGATACACCGGCCGGCGAACGCAACGGCTGCGGCAAAAAGAAAATGTTCATCTGCGCGTATCACGGCTGGCGCTTCGATCTCGAAGGCAACAACACCCACATTCCGCAGAAGGACGACTGGCAGGGCTGCCTGACGGGGGAAAACACACATCTCACCGACGTGAAGTTCGACACCTGGGGCGGGTGGATCTGGGTCAACATGGATCCGAGCTGCGAATCGCTGCGCGACTATCTCGGCGTGATTCCGGAAATGCTCGATCCCTTCCAGCTGCAGAACATGCGCGTGCGCTGGCGCAAGTGGGGCATTTTCGACTGCAACTGGAAGGTCGCGATGGAGGCCTTCAACGAGACCTACCACGTCGAAACCACGCACCCCGAGTTCAACAAGTACGGCAGCTTCCGCGGCTGGGCTCGCGCACACGATAAGCACAGCAACATCGGCTACGAAGCGCCGAAGGACATGGACGCGAACCAGCAGGCGAAGCTGCGTCTCGGCTCGAGCGGCGATCCGCGTCTCTCCACCGCCGAAATGCAGGTCTATACGTGGGAGAAGGCCAACACCAACACCACCGAGACACTGGTGAACGCGGCGCGACGTCTGAAGGACGAGTTGCCCGAAGGCACGCCCGGCGATCAGGTGTTGAAGCACTGGCTGGCATCTGCGCGACGCGATGACGAAGCGCGCGGCGTGATCTGGCCGACCGTCGATCCGCAGCATGTCGGCAAGAGCGGCACGGCCTGGCAGGTGTTTCCGAATTTCCAGATCGGCCACGCGGTCAACAACATGCTGTGCTACAGCGCCCGACCCTACGGCTACGATCCGGACAAGTGCATCTTCGAGGGCGCCGTATACGAACTGTATCCGCAAGGCCAGGAGCCGCAGACGCAGTGGACTTTCTCGCCAGCGACCGCAGAAGCCTGGTGCTACGTGCTGAGCCAGGATTTCTCGAACATGGCCGCCGTGCAGCAGGGCATGAAGTCGCTGGGATTCCAGGGACCGCGACCGAATCCCTACATGGAACGCACGACGGCGAACCTGCATCGCAACCTGGCGAAGTACATGGGGACGGGGACGCCGAAGAAGTTGAAGTGACGGAAGTTGGGGTGACGCGGTGACGGAGTGGCGAGGTGACGAAGGTAAGAGGCCGGAAACGCTTTCTCTGCCTGTGGGGCCGGCTTTAGCCGGCCTGATCGCCGGCAGGGGGATACTTCGCTGACGGCCGGCTGAAACCGGCCCTACAGGAAGAAGGGAGACTGGCTACTTCCCTTCCGCGCTTTCGACCGTAATCAACTCCACACCCTCGGTCACCTGATCGCCCTTCGCCACTTTCAGCTTCGCGACCTTGCCGGCGGACGGTGCGCGCAGCGTGTGTTCCATTTTCATCGCTTCGATGACCATGAGCGGCTGATTGCGCTCGACGCTCTGCCCTTCTTCCACCAGCACGGCGACCACGGCGCCGGGCATCGGCGCCACGATGCGGCCGGAGCCGCCTTCCTGTTCTTCGGCGCGTGCGAGCGGATCGTCCAGCTTCACTTCCCAGGTGCGGCCGCCGGTGAACAGCGTGAGCGAGCCGGCAGCGAATACGGTCGTCGCGCGATGGCGCACGCCGTCGAGCGTGGCGCTCAGCACATTGTTTTCGAGCGTCACGTTCGCCGCCTTGACCGTGCGGCCTTCGTGCACGACCACTTCGTAGCCGTCGCTGCGGAACTGCAGCGTGATGCGATACAGCTCGCTGGCGTCCTTGAGCCGCAGGTCGTAGTGGCTGTCGGCATTGAGAATCCAGCCATTCACTTCGTGCCAGGGCGAGTGCGGATCGACGAGCGCGCGGGCGCTGTCGTGCGCTTCGGCCGACTGGCGCAGCAGGAACGCCAGCGATGCGAGTGCCAGCGCCTCCTCCGGCGTGCGCGGCTCGGCGGGAATGAGTTCCGGCCGGTGCCGCTCGATGAAGCCGGTGTCGATTTCGCACGCCTCGAAGGCCGGATGGGCTGCAATCGCGCCGAGGAATTCGATGTTGGTCGTAAGACCCGCGATCTGATAATCGGCCAGCGCATTGCGCAGGCGGCGCAGCGCCGACGGCCGATCCTCGTCCCAGACGATCAGCTTGGCGATCATCGGGTCGTAATACATCGAGATCTCGTCGCCCGGGCGCACGCCGGTATCGACGCGCACGTGCGGTCCCTGCGCCGGCGGTTCGAGATGCGTCAGGCGGCCGATCGCCGGGAGAAATTCGCGCTGCGGATCTTCCGCGTACAGGCGTGCTTCGAGGGCATGGCCGCGACGCGTGAGCTGCTGCTGCATGAGCGGCAGGCGCTCGCCCGCGGCGACGCGCAGTTGCCATTCCACGAGATCCTGGCCGGTGATCATTTCCGTCACCGGATGCTCGACCTGCAGACGCGTGTTCATTTCGATGAAATAGAACTCGCCGCCCGCGTACATGAATTCCACGGTGCCCGCGCCGACGTAGTTGACGGCACGCGCCGCTGCCACCGCCGCTTCGCCGATGCGCTTGCGCAATGCATCCGGCAGCGCTGGTGCGGGCGCCTCTTCGATGACCTTCTGATGGCGGCGCTGCAGCGAGCAGTCGCGCTCGAAGAGATAGATGCAGTTGCCATGCGTGTCGGCGAAGACCTGGATCTCGACGTGCCGCGGCTGGGTCAGGTACTTCTCCAGCAGCAGCGTGTCATCGCGGAACGAGGCGAGCGATTCGCGCTTGGCGCCGGCAATCGCGGCTTCGAGATCCGCCGCCGCCGCGACGACGCGCATGCCCTTGCCGCCGCCCCCGGCGGACGCCTTGACCAGCACCGGGTAGCCGATGCGCCCGGCCTCGGCGCGGAATGTCTGCAGATCCTGCGCGGTACCGTGATAGCCCGGCACCAGCGGCACGCCCGCCGTGGCCATCACGCGCTTCGAATCCGACTTCGACCCCATCACCCGGATCGCCTCGATGGGCGGGCCGATGAAAACCACACCGGCCTCGGCACAGGCCTTGGCGAAGGCGGCATTCTCGGACAGGAAACCGTAGCCCGGATGAATGGCCTGCGCGCCCGTGCGACGCGCGACATCGAGAATGACATCGCCCCGCAGATAACTCTCGGCCGCAGGGGCCGGACCGATGTTGACGGCTTCGTCGGCCATCTCCACGTGCATCGCGCCTGCGTCCGCGTCGGAATACACGGCGACCGTGCGAACTCCCAGGCGGCGTGCCGTGCGAATCACCCGGACGGCGATCTCGCCACGGTTCGCGATCAGGATCTTTTCGAACATGCTCATTGAATACTCTCTTCCGCCCAGCGCCGCTTACATCCGATGGCACACATCAGGGCATCCCTTCTGCCTGTGGGGCCGGCTTTAGCTGGCCTCGAACCGTCAGGCTAAAGCCTGACCCACAGGAAGAAAGCAACCACAATCGGCCTGATCCAGTGCCATTTCGCTTACATCCGGAACACGCCGAACGTGGTTTTCTCGATCGGCGCATTGAGCGCTGCCGACAGACCCAGCCCGAGCACTTTGCGCGTATCCACCGGATCGATGATGCCGTCGTCCCACAGACGCGCACTCGCGTAGTACGGATGACCCTGCGTCTCGTACTGCTTGCGGATCGGATCCTTGAACGCCTCTTCTTCCTCCGTGCTCCAGGACTTGCCCTTGAGGTTGTCGCGGCGGACCTGTGCGAGCACCGCAGCGGCCTGTTCGCCGCCCATGACGGAGATGCGGGAGTTCGGCCATATCCAGAGGAAGCGTGGGCCATAGGCGCGACCGTTCATTGCGTAGTTGCCCGCGCCGAATGAACCGCCAATGACCACCGTCAGCTTCGGCACTTTTGCGCACGCGACTGCGGTCACCATCTTGGCACCGTCCTTCGCGATGCCGCCGGACTCGTACTTGCGACCGACCATGAAGCCTGTGATGTTCTGCAG
>CAZBKC010000306.1:0-4521 GCA_964492345.1 uncultured Steroidobacter sp.
AAATGCCTTCCTTATCCGACCGTCAACCGTCAACGGACAACTGTCAACCCGCTTGACTAAGCGTCATTGTCCTTAGCCTGACAGTTCGAGGCCGGCTGAAGCCGACCCCACAGGCAGAAATCCTTTCAGGCTTGAGTCAGTGCCACTGACCCTAACTCTCCCCGCAAGCGGGTCAGGATCTAGCTAACTGGTTTTCCATCGGCCTGCGGCCGACCCCGAAGGATGAAAGCGCGCGCTCTGACTAACCGCTAACCGCCAACCGCCAACCGCTTCATTTCTTACTAGAACTCGAACTTCGCCCGCAGCCCGTACTGCAGCGGCGCACCGAAGATCATGCCGCCCTTCGCGCTCGATGCATCCTGCATCTGCACTGCGATGTATTCCTCGTCGAACACGTTCGTCGCGAACGCCTCCAGGCGCAGATTCTCGAGCGGCAGCCAGGTGACACGCACATCGGTCACGGTTCGCGATGGCACGGTCGTCGCCTCGTACACGAAGGGTGTCGACAGTTGCTCGTCGATGTACGACACCTGCACGCGCGGCGTCAGGGTCGTGCTGCCCAGCGTGAACTCATACTGGATACCCGCGCTGGCGGTGATCTCGGGAGCAAAGGGAACCGTCGATCCCTCCGGCACCAGTCGATTCGTGTTCGTGATCGGATCGGTGAGGATCGCATCCTCCGTGAACTCGCTGTGCAGGGAGCTCACGCCCACGTTGAATGCCAGCGCACCGAATTGTGCGGTCACTTCAAGCTCCGCACCGTAGATCTCTGCCGGCGCGGCATTCAGCGTGTTCGGCAACAACGCGGGCGGTACGCCCACCGGCGTCAGCGCGGAGAGCTGGATGCCCTCGTAGTCCGAATAGAACACGTTGCCGTTGATGCGCAGGCGGCCATCGGCGACGGTGGTTTTCAAACCCAGCTCGCCGACCTTGTTGGTTTCCGGACCGTACGACGCGAGTCGCGGATCGAGATTCACGCCGCCCGCCTTGTATCCCTTCGACGCGGTGGCATACATCATCGTCGCATCCGTCATGAAGAACTTCACGCCGACGCGGCCCGTCGTTTCTGTCGACTCGGCGATATTGGTGCATGGGAAGCATCCGGCCGGCGGCGGGCCCGGCAGCATGTACCGCGTGTACTCCTGCTTGTCGTCGGAATAGCGCACGCCGAGGTCCAACGCCCAGCTGTCGGAGAAACGGTAGTCTACCTGACCGAATACCGACGCCGATGTATTGACAGCCTTGGCATCGATCGTCGAATTCGACTGCACGAAGTCCGTGGTATTGCGATTGTCGCGCAGCACCTGGACCGGACTTTCCTCATCCATGTAGAACGCGCCAACTACCCACTGCAGCGGCGCATCGCCCGTGGACAGCAGGTTGATTTCGCTGACCCAGGTTTCGAGGCCCTGCCGGGTCAGGCCGACGCGGCCGGGAAAAAGGACGGTATTGGCGCCGCTGGTCGGAAGATTCGGCGGCACCGGCAAGGCGGTCGCCGTCCGGTCGCCATCCGCCTGATCTTCGTTGTTGGCGTCGAAGTACGACGTCAGGGCGCGCAGCTGAATCGTCGAACCCAGATCGAAGCGGCCTTCGATCGATGCGCGATAGCCGTCCTGGTTCAGGAATGACCGGGCGTCTTCTTCGATGATGAAGGGGTCGCTGGTGACGACGTCGTCGCGGTTCTTCACCGCGTTGTAGTCCGTCTGGCGATCGAAGTACTCATAGCGAAGGTCCACTGTCGTACCTTCCGATGGTTGCCAGCGTAGCGCTGCACGCACCGCGGTGTCCTTGCCGCTGCCCGGCTCGCTCGGACTCGGGCCGATGTTGTCAGTGAAGCTGCCGCGCTCGTCGTAGACACCGGAGATGCGCATCGCCAGAGTATCGGAGAACGGTACGTTGATCGCGCCGGCGGTGCGATACCAGTCGTAGTCGGCAATGGTCTGGTCGATATAACCGGAGAATCCGTCGAACTGAGGAGCCGGAGTGCGCACGTACACCGCACCGCCGGTGGAATTCTGGCCGGTCAGTGTGCCCTGCGGGCCGCGCAGCACTTCGAGCGATTCGATGTCGAAGAACGACTGCGCGATGAACTGTTCGTGCGGAACGAATACGCCGTCTATGTAGTACGCGACACCCGGATTCGACGTCGGCGCCGATTGCGCGATACCGACACCGCGGATGTTGATGAACGTCGAGCGGTTGTAGGTGTTGATGGCCACGCCCGGCGCGACCTGCTGAATCTCGATGATGTTGTCGATGCCCTGCGCTTCCAGCGCACTGCCTGTCAGGACCGTGGCGGAAATCGGCACGTCCTGCAGGTTGACCGCGCGGCGCTCGGCCGAAACGATCACCTCTTCGAGAACCAGCTTGCTCTCGCTGCCCTGCGCGTGCGCTCCCTGCGACAGAGCCGCGGCAACGGCAGAAGCAACTGCCACAATACGCCGTCGCGACATCGATGCAGTTCGTGTGCTCATCCAGATTCCCCCCGAGTGATCTTCGTTAGTGCGGCCAGTTGCCGAAACAACACAGCATGGAATTCTAGAAATGTCCGGCGCTCTGCGGTAACACCCAATCTGTCTGACGGCATAAGTCGGATTGATGCTGCCGCGCATCCTCATGCGTTCCGCGCTTCGAGCAGGAGTTCGTCGCCTTCGCGCACATACTTCGCGTTCAGGCCCTGACTCGCCGTATGACGCTCCAGGTAGTTCTGCACCTCAGCGAAGCGGGGATCGTCCGCCACGAGAATTTCCGGCTGCGACATGGGGCCGATGAACGTCGGCAGCAGGCTCACCCGCGTCGTCCCATGCGCGCCGAGGACGCACTTCACCACGACCGAGAAGCGCGAGTCCGGCGGAAAGTTGTACGTGATGCCGAAATCCGCCTGCCAGTCCGGATGCAGCTTCTGGATCTCGCGGAAGCCCTTGCTCTTCGCATGCTTCTCGTCCATCGGCAGGTCCATCGCGAAATTGCACAGGCTGTAGATGATCGGCTTGCCCTTGTAGACGTCGACACCTTTCAGGATGTGCGCGTGATGGCCGAGGATGACATCGGCACCGGCATCGATCGCGGCGCGCCCGACCTCGGGCTGGTAGTCGGCGATGACCCCTGGAACGAAATGGATTCCCCAGTGAATCGACACGGCCACGTAGTCCGCCTGTCGTCGCACTGCTTTTACGTCGTCCACCAGCGCCTGCAGGTCCTCGCGGTTGGCGAAGGTGTGAACGCGGCAAGGCGTGCCCGGCTGGTCGTGCTCGATCTGCTCGTAGTGCGTCCACGCCCGCATCGGTGCACAGCCGGCACGGGTTTCCGTGGCCCAGTAACCCATCGGCAAAATCGAGCTGTAGGCCAGAAACGCGATCCGCTTGCCCTTGGCCTCTGCGAATATCGGTCGCCGTGCTTCCAGGATGTCGTTGCCGACACCGACGACCTGCAGACCGTTGCCGCGCAGCGCTTCCATCGTGTCGCGCAGGGCATCGGGACCCCAGTCCATGCAGTGATTGCCGGCACACGAAACGACGCTGAACCCGGCGCGGCGAAACGCTTCGGCCGATGCAGGAATGGTGCGATCGGTGTGCCGTACCTGCGGCAGCCGGAATCCGCGGCTGGAGATCGGCAGTTCGAGCTGCATGAAGGCCACGTCCGCCTGGCGCAGACGGTCGCGCACGAGATCGAACAGGGTGTCCGGATCGGGGCGGCTCGGACCGACGTCGCCTACCGCGTACAGCCATACGTCCCTATCGTCGCGCTTCACGATCCCACCTTCCCCCAGGTCCTGTGCAGTGGGTTGCCTTTTGGCCGATCCACCTGCTTTTAGTTTGCAATACTAACTATTTGCATTGTTTATCTAATGTCGACAGATCGTCAAGTACAGTCCATCGACGGCAGCCAGGCCCGATCTTCATAAATATGCACAGAACAAGGATCATGAGTGTCCTTCAATCCTGCGCATCAACTCCGAGGGACGAAGTCATGATGTCGCCGCTTGCCCGTGCTGTGCTCCTGTTCCTGCTGATGGCGATCCCACCGGTGCCGCAGGCGATCGAATCAGGATGCGACGCAACATGCCTGCGTCAGCAGCTCGATGCGTATCTGGCGGCGCTCGTGCGTCGGGACCCGTCCGGGTTGAACCTCGCGCCCGACTTGCGCTTCACCGAAAACGGCACACCGGGGAAGCCGGGCGACGGACTGTGGAAGTCTGCGTCGGCGCTCGGTGCTTATCGCCAGTACTTCACCGATCCGGCGACACAGCAGGCGATGTTCATCGGCGTCGTGGACGAAGGCGCCAGTCAGGCCATCGTGGCGCTGCGACTTGGCATCAAGGACAGGCGGATCGCAGAGATCGAACACATCGCTGCACGCAAGGGCAGTCATCCGCTCTTTGCGCCGCAGGGCTTCACGACGCCACATCCCTCGCTCTCGGCACCGGTGAAGACGAAGCTCTCGCGCGAGAAACTCATCGCCATCGCCGACACCTATTTCGAAGGCATCGAGCAGCACGACAGCAAGGTCATCCTGTCCACC
>CAZBKC010000307.1:0-4509 GCA_964492345.1 uncultured Steroidobacter sp.
TTGCATGAACTGGCGGAACATTTCGCCGGGCTGATCGGGACTGTCGAAGATCCACTTTTCCATGCGCAGAAAGTTTTCGAGCGCCTGCGGATCGTCGATGTGATCGAGCAGATCGACGTACTTCTGACTGGTCAGGCGGAACGGCTGCAGGCTGAGAAAAAGGGCGTTGAGCAGTTCGCCGGGAACATTGCCCGTGGCCGCAATGAGCGTGTCGAGATCGACGTGCTCCGTCCACTTGGTCAGCAGATTTTCGGGCGTGCGGAAATCCGCGGGTGTCACCATCGTGACGAGATTGCGCAGCGAGGCGCCGTGCAGCGCCGCGTAACACAGGCTGATCGTGCCGCCCTGGCAGACACCCAGCAGGTTGATGCGATCGAAGCCGCTCGCCTCGCGCACGAAATCGACACAGCGCGCGAGATAGCCGGACACGTAGTCGTCGAATGTCAGAAAGCGATCGGCGCCGTCCGGATAGCCCCAGTCGATCAGGTACACCTCGACGCCTCGCTGCAGCAGGCCGCGGATCAGCGAGCGGTCCGGCTGCAGATCCATCATGTAGGGCCGGTTCACGAGTGCGTAGCAGATGAGCAGCGGCACGCGCACCCGCGACTTTGCCGGCACATCGTCGAGCGGCCGGTAGCGGTACAGGACCAGCTTGTCCTCGGCGTACACGGCTTCTTTCACCGCGCTGCCGATCGCGACGTCGCCCACCTGCGCAAGCACCGCGAGCCCGTGCGTCAGACGCTTCACGAAGTCGTCGGTGTCGCGCTTCACCTGTGCCTGGTCGAACTTCAGATCTGTCATCGGGATCGGCCCCTGATGGTGCGCTTGCGCGATTGCGGCCGGCGGGACTTCTTCTTCGCGGAGGGCTGCGCGTTCTTCGCGGCGGGCCGCACGTTTTTCGCTGCGGGTGGCGCGGCACGCTGACCGAGCGCCGCGACCTGCTGCTTGAGTGCGCGGATCTGCAGATGCACGGTGTTCATCTCCGAGCGCGTCGGCAGATCGAGCTGACGCAGCCCGTATTCGACGACCCGCTGGTGATGCGAGCGCAGCCGCATGCTGGCATTGCCGAGTTCCGCCTGCAGTTTGCCGTAGGCATCGCTGTGGGCGACTTTCGCGAATACCTGCTCTGCGCATTCCACCCACAGATCGTAGAGATCGCGATACCCCGTGATCGGCTGATCGCCGGCCTGCCGTTCGCGCACACGTTCCTCGAGCAGGTTCAATGCGTCACCCTGCACACCGAGGAGCACGCCGCGCAGTTCACGTTCCAGCTGCTGGCATTCCGCCTGGGTCGCAGCCAGTTCGCGCCAGGCTTCGGTGTGTTCTCGCGCGATGCCGATGGGCGGCAGTCTGCCCAGCATGTCGGACAGCGCACGCGAGGCGCTCTGCTGGCTCGCGTCCACGCTCATCCAGGCATTGCGCCAGACATCGAGCAGCTCTTCGCCGACCTTGAAGGAGCCGAACGAGGCTCCGCCCGCCGGGTGCTGCGCGAATTCCTGCAGCCCGCCCAGATACGCGCGGCCGACCTCCAGCCAGCGCGCACCGAGGTTGCGCGCTTCCTCGCTGGTTCCGGCGCCTTCGGCCGCCTGCTGATGCAGCAGTTCCCGCTGTTGCTCGATCCACGCAGCGGCCCACTGTGCGCCGTTGGACTTTCCATCCTCATCCGCCATCACTGACTCGCTTTCGCCTCTGCGCAAACCCTGTGTACAGACCCGCATCTGTGACGCACGGCCGGAGGGGCTTGTTGCAGCGCCAAATCGCCATCGCTACAGTAGCCCGCCCCGCGGTGCGAACCCGCGGCATTGTCCCAGAAATCCAGAGCGCGCCGGCAAGCTGTTCCAGGCAAGAACCCGAGAAGTCCCGAGCATGAGCGAACCACGCCTGATCAAGAAATATGCGAACCGTCGTCTCTATGACGCATCGCAAAGCCGGCACATCACGCTCGACGACATCCGCACCATGGTCGTGAGCGGCGAGCGGGTCAAGGTGGTCGAGGACAAGACCAACGAAGACATCACCCGCCTGATCCTGCTGCAGGTCATCGCCGATCAGGAGCAGTTCGGCCGCCCGATCCTGTCGACGACGCTGCTGGAATCGCTGATCCGCTTCTATGGCAATTCGCTGCAGGGGTTCCTGAGCGCGTACCTGGAGAAGAGCGTCGAGACCTTCATGCGCCAGCAGGAAGTGGTGCAGAGCCAGCTCGCGCGGATGATGACGAATGCGCCGATGGCGGCGATGTCGGAACTCACCCGTCAGAATTTCGAGATGTGGTCCCGCATGCAGGAATCGATGCTGGCGGCGTTCTCTGCGCCACGCGACTCGAAACCCGATGACGACAAAAAAGAAGAAGCGGATGGCGGATAGCGGATGGCGGATAGCGCCGCCCCCCCCCAGAGGACGGCGCGCGGCGTAAGCCAGAACGCTCCCGTCAGTCTCTGACTATCCGCTAACCGCCATCCGCCATCCGCTTCTTTCCCATGTCCCTACGCATCTGTTTCATCGCCTCCGAAGTCGCGCCCCTCGCCAAGACCGGCGGTCTCGCCGATGTCGCCGGGGCCCTGCCACGTTACCTGCATGAGCACGGACACGATGTCCGCGTGTTCATGCCGCTGTACTCGGGCATCAGTCTCGGGCCGCTGAGTCCCCAGCCGGTTGCGAACGTCCAGGAAATCGAACTGCGGCTCGGTCCGCACCGGTATTCGTATTCGCTGCTGGCGGCGACGCTGCCGGGTTCGCAGACGCCCGTAATGCTGGTGCATTGCCCGGCCGCGTTCGATCGTCCGGCGATCTACACCAGCGGCCCAGACGAGCATCTGCGTTTCCTCGTCCTGCAGCGCGCGGCGCTGGAATCCTGCCAGCGGCTCGCCTTCTCACCGCAGATCGTTCATTGCAACGACTGGCACACCGGCCTGGTCCCGCTGATGCTCAAGAGCCTGTATGCGTGGGATCGCCTGTTCGAACACTCGCGGACCGTCATGTCGATTCACAACATCGGTTACCAGGGGGTATTCGGCATCGGCACCGCGCACGACGTCGGCGGCGAGATCCGTCACCTGCTTGCGCCTGAAGACCTGTCGCGCGGCCGGATCAACTGGCTGCGGGAAGGATTGCGCCACGCACATCGCGTCAGCACCGTGAGCCCGACCTATGCACGCGAGATCCTCTCGCCGATCGGCAGTCATGGCCTGGATTCGACGCTGCGCGCTCGCGGCGATGACGTCGTCGGCATTCTCAACGGCGTCGATTACAGCGAGTGGAATCCGGCGACCGATCGATATCTCAAGCATCGTTTCAGTCCGCAGGATCTGTCGGGCAAGGCGGCCACCAAGCGCGCGCTTCTCGACTGGTTCAATCTGTCGGTGCCGGAAACGACGCCGCTGCTCGGCAGCGTCTCGCGCATGACGCCGCAGAAGGGCTTCGACCTGCTGTTCGACCCGCTCCCGGAAATCCTGGGCGGCCGCGACTGCTGGCTCGTCGCCCTGGGCAGCGGCGATGTGGTCTATGAACGGTTCTTCGCCGACCTGCAGCGCCGCTTTGCCGATCGCGTCGTCTTCCATCGCGGCTACAGCGAGGAACTCGCGCATCTCATCGAAGCGTCCAGCGACATCTTCCTCATGCCTTCGATGTACGAACCCTGCGGCCTCAATCAGATGTACAGCCTGAAGTACGGCACCGTACCCGTCGTGCGCAGGACCGGCGGGCTCGCCGATTCCGTACAGATGTGGGACCCCGCGACGCGCCAGGGCACCGGCATCGTCTTCAACGACTTCGACGTGCCCGCGATGCGCTGGGCGCTGCACACCGCCCTCGATCTCTACAAGGATCGCGATGCGTGGCAGCAGCTGATCCGCAATGGCATGGCGCAGGATTTCTCGTGGGAGGCACAGGGTCGGGAGTATGAGCGGATGTACGCGGACCTGCTGTCCTGACGACCCGATTGTGTCCTACAGCTTCGTCGCGAAGTCGACCGTTCCGCTTTCCTGGAAGGGAATGGTCCGGATCATGCCCGAGGCCAGCATGACCTTGCCTTCGAACACGTATTCCACAGTCTTCCTGCCGCCCAGCCGGGTGAGCAGGCGGCCGACGCTGCTGACGAAGTTCGTGCGTACGGTCATGTCGAACTCGGTTTCGCCGTTGGCCGGGATCGTGAAGGCCCGACCGCTGGTGCCCTCGGCGAAGGAATCGCCCTGCAGGAAGAGCCTGTATTCGATGCCCTTGATCGGCAGTTCCCGGTCGTTGGGATTCTGCACGTTCAGGTGTACGAGGAAGTTCTGGTTGAAGATATCGCCGGAGGTCATGGCGACGCTGACGATATTCAGGCGCGGTGTTTCGAGCTTCGGCGCCATGCTGCTGCAGGCGGCGCCAACCAGCACTGCGAATATCACCAGACTGCGCGCGGCGATCCTGTTCATTCCGTCCCCTTTGTCCTGTCGGTACGGAATGGAGTTTCTCCCACTCTGCCGACGACCGCAAAGAGGGATTGGAAGAAGGACTATTTCCCCAGCCGCG
>CAZBKC010000308.1:0-4492 GCA_964492345.1 uncultured Steroidobacter sp.
GTGAGACCGGGCACGACCGAGATGACGTCCTTGATATCGATGCTGTAGTAGTCCAGTGACAGCGACATGTTGCTCAGCAACGGCGACTCCGCACGGGAATTCCACGAGAACCCGATGTTGTAGGTATCGGCGGTTTCCGGATCCAGCGCAGGATTGCCATGGGTCAGGCCGGCCGTCGCGGTCGTGGGGAAAGTGTAGAGGTCGATCACGCTGGCCGGAATACCCTGGGCGAGACATAGCGACCGCACACTGCTGCCGCCCGCACCGGTACGCGCGGTCGAACGGATGTCACAAGGATCACCGATCGCAGCGGGCGGCGTACCGAAGGCGATCTGTCCGCCGGTATCGGCCGCGAAGAGTTCTCCGATGTTGGGAGCACGAACTGCACGCTGATATCCGCCCCGGACCAGCAGCCCGGGAACGGGCGTCCACTTGATGTCGCCCTCATAACTGTCGACGCTGCCCGATGTGGAATAGTCAGACCGACGGAAGGCGGCACCGACATTCAATCGTTCGATCAGCGGCAGACCGCTGAGGATCGGCACGTCGATCTGGGCGGCGAACTCATTGACTTCGTATTCGCCCTGCGACGCCTGTGAGGCAATCACGGCTTCGATGTTCTGAGCTGCGAGATCCGCATCCGGATTGGATCGGTAGGTGTTCTTGCGATGCGATGCGAGCATCGCGAGTTTCATGTCGCCAGCCGGCAACGCGAACAGGCTGCCCTGGACGATTCCCTGGATATTGGTCTGCGACAGGTCCTCGGTGCTGATGGCGGTCGTGGTCATGTACGCCTCACACTGCGGTGAGATAACGGAACTGTTCGCCAGCCCGAACGGATTGAAACCACCCGCACAGATCGATGCACCGCCGTCAGGTGCATTCAGCAGGGTCTGCACGCGATTCTTCAGGACGGCGTGATAGTTCGATTGCACATGCTCGGTGGTGTCGTAAGCGCCGTAGACATCCCACGTCCAGTCTTTCCACGGCAGATTGCCCTTCAGTCCCGCGATGTACTGCGCCGTCGTGTAGGACTCATCCCATGCCTTGGCTGGCAGACCCACGTAGCGACCGTTCCAGGTAAAGGGTGCAGCCGCGTTCGGTCGCGTCGCGAGCAGTGCTCTGAGATCCGCAGGAATGAAAGGATTGGTGACCGGCACCGTCGTCAGCGTACCGAACTGCGTGAGGCTGCCGCCGCTGCTGGTGTATACGTCCGAGTTCACGTACATGAACTGGCCATACAGCGTCAGCGTCGGCGTGAACTCGTAGTCGAACTTGCTGAAGACCGATGTCCGCTCCAGCGGATTCTGAATGAGCGTCTGCGGTCCGACCGGCATACGGACATTGCCGGCAATGATCGCGTAGCCATCGGTCGTCGGTCCCTTGTAATTCCCGGCTCCTGTCTGGGTGAAGAGCGAACCGTCGTCGTTGAATCCCAGATTGAGCGTATTACTGACGGGCGTGGTTGCGCCGTAACCCGAGAACAATGCATTGACCGCTGCCTGGTTGGGCAGATTGGTTGCCGAAGGCACAAACGTGCTCTGACCGATGAACGACGACGGTGTCACGAACTCGAAAAACTCACGTTTGGAGCCGGACAATCCCTCGCGATCGGAATAGCCGGCGGCAATCAGCGCATGACCCTTGTTGTCAGCGAAGCTCGTTCCGAATGCCGAGGAGGCGGCGTATTGCTGATAGTCGCCCCGCTCGGAGTTGCCATACTGCACATCCGCAGTCACGCCTTCGAAATGATTGAGCGTAATGAAGTTCACGACGCCCGACATGGCGTCGGAGCCATACACGGCCGATGCACCTCCCGTGATCGTCTGAACGCTGGCGAGAACCGAGTCAGGGACCAGGTTGATATCCACATTGCCAGAAATGTCTGCGAGCGGCAGGCGCCGGCCATCGAGCAGCACGAGGTTGCGATTCGAGCCGAGTCCACGCAGGTTCACAGTCGCGTGGCCACCCGTTCCCTGACCGCCATTGCCTGCAGTGCCTGCAGGCGAAAACTGCGGCAGCTGATTCAGCGAAGCCTCGAGCGTCAATGCACCCGTCTGCTTCAGGTCCGCTGCAGTGGCAATGACGATAGGACTCGGTGCGACGTGATTCGGATCGGCAATCAGCGTACCGGTGACGATCACCTCCTCCAGGCTGGGGCCGGGTTTCACGTCCTGAGCGCTGGCGAGCGGCGCACACAGGACGGCCGAGATCATCAGGGAAAGCGGGATGCGGGCTGTAGGCAGGCAGGAATGCGAGTAAGTCATGTTGTCTCCCCGGTCAAGCATTCATCCATGCATACGAATGCATGGTATTTATTGGCGGACCTTGCGAGTCCACCGCTCTTTCAGCGCCGACCGCATCTCACTGCGATACGGATCGACTTAAAACATTTCACCCGGACTGGTTCGTACAAATTCAACGCCAGTCGGATACGGTTGTCTCAGGCTAGCTATTCCGCCGTTGCGAATGCCGCAGGCCATCGGGCCAGCGAGTCGAAATGTCGCGCCATGCGATCCGCATCCGGGGTGATTCCAGTGAACAGCCGGAACGCGCCTACCGCCTGGAAGATCGCCATGCCGCCGCCATCCAGCGTGCGGCAACCGATGCTGCGGGCCGTCTTCAACAATTCGGTTTCGAGAGGGAAGTAAACGATCTCCACCACCCACTGCTGCGGTTTGAGCAACTCGCGTGGCAATGGCAGGCCCGGGTTCTTTACCATCCCCGTCGTCGTTGCATGCACCAGACCATGCGCAGTCGACATCGCGGCGTCGAGATCCGTGACGGCCTGCACGCGCTGCGATGGAAAAAGTCGCGAGAGAGTCGCGACGAGTGAATTCATCCTGCCGGCATCGATATCCAGGATATCCAGAGACGCGGCGCCGAGTTTCAGCATGGCGTAGCCGACTGCAGCACCGGCGCCGCCGGCACCCAGCTGCACGACCCGGCCCAGCGGGGCGTCCTGCAGTCCGCGTTTGAAACTCTCTGCGAATCCCCACCAGTCCGTGTTGTGGCCGATTTTGCGACCGCCTTCGAACACCACCGTATTGACTGCACCCAATGCGCGCGCATCCACGCTCAGTTCATCGAGCAGCGGCAGGATGGTCCGTTTGCACGGATGCGTGATATTGAGACCGGCGTAACCTTGCGCCTGGGCTGCCGACACCAGCGAACTCAGCGCGAGGGGTCCACCCGCAATATTGTCGAGGTCGAACAGTTCGTAGCGGTACTGCAGCCCTTGCTCGGTCCCTTCGCGCATGTGCAATGCGGGCGTGAGTGACGCCTGGATATGCGATCCGATCAGACCCGCCAGCACGCGACGTTCGCTCATCGAAGTCACGGATACGTGCCCCGCAGCGTCGCATCGATGAATGCGAAAGTCCGGGACAGCGCGGCAAGACTGGCGCTTCGGGTCGTCGCCTCGTCGGGTCCGATGAAACTGTGATCGACGCCTGGAATGACCATCAGCCCGCTGCTGAGCTTGCGGGAGAGAAGCACGGCATGGAAGGCACGCGATTGCGCCACCGGCACTACTTTATCGAGTTCGCCGTGAATGAGCAGCGTCGGTGGCGTGCGGGTGTCGATGTGCGTCACCGGACTCGCGAGCGCGACCGTCGCAGCACAGGTGGCAGGCTGGCATCCCAGATACCTGCTGACTGGCGACTCGGCAGATGACGTCTGATTGCCTGTCAGCGGCGGGACCGTCGCGAAGTCGAATACCCCATACCATGCGACCAGACCCTGCACGCAGTCGGATTCCGCAGCAGCCGGCGATTTCGGATCGGTGGCAAAGGACGGTGCCAATGCATCGTTGCCGCAGGACGTTGCAGCCAGCGCTGCAAGCTGACCTCCTGCTGAGCCACCCCAGATCACCGCACGCGTGCGATCGATACCGAAATCGGCACTTCGGGAACGCAGCCAGCGAATGGATGTCTTCACGTCCTGAATCGCGGCAGGAAAACGGGCCTCGCTGCTCAGCCGATACTCGATGGACGCAACGACGTAACCGCGCGCAGCGAGCGACGCCAGAACACCCGGCCAGTTGGCGAACGCGCCGGAATGACGCGTATGTCCGCTCTGCCAGCCGCCGCCATGCACGTACACCACCAGCGGCAGACCGTTGCCCTCCGGCACCTGTCTTGGCTTGTACAGATCGAGTCGCAGCGGCCGGAATCCTGGCAGTGTCGAATAGGTCAGATCGGGAAAGCTCTCGATGCCCTGGTCGAAATTCACCACGACGCGCGGATAACGGTCATCGAGCACGGGGCTGGCAGCCACCGCCGGTTCGGCCGCAGCACTTTCTGCCTTCGCGACCGGCACGGTCAGCAGCATTGCGCCCGCCAACCAGGCTCCAACCATCTCCACGTGCATCAGATCCCCAACCCACTGACGAATGTTCTTGAAACGCAACTGAGCGTACTAGTTCGTACATAGTGTACGGCATGAGAGGAGAAAAGCAAGCCCACGGGGCAAAGACTCATGCCGAGCGGTC
>CAZBKC010000309.1:0-4487 GCA_964492345.1 uncultured Steroidobacter sp.
GAGGTGTTCGCGCCGCAGGTGATGGCGGCGGACAGCGCGACCCGTGCCATCGCCGGAACGTCGGCACCGCAGCCATCGGTCGCCATGCAGATGCAGAAGCAGGCGAACTACCGGCAGGCGCTGGTCTATCAGCAGCCGACGAACACGGAGCAGTACCAGCACAACGACGACAATCCCGTGCATCGCGTCGCCGAGCAGCCGGTATCGACCTTCTCGATCGATGTCGACACCGGCGCCTACGCCAACGTGCGGCGCTTTCTCAACGACGGCCAGTTGCCGCCGCAGGATGCGGTGCGGGTCGAGGAAATGATCAACTACTTCGACTACCAGTACGCGCCACCGTCGACCCGTGCGATGCCTTTCAAGGTCGCGACCGAACTGGCGCCGGCACCCTGGAACAGGGAGGTCTGGCTGCTGCGCATCGGTATCAAGGGATTCGAAGTGTCGAACAGCGAACGGCCGGCGGCGAACCTGGTGTTCCTCATCGACGTGTCCGGCTCGATGCAGTCGCCGGACAAACTGCCGTTGTTGAAGAATGCATTCCGCCTGCTGACGGACCAGCTCACTGCGCGCGATCGCGTCTCGATGGTCGTCTATGCCGGCAGTTCCGGCGTGGTTCTGGAGCCGACGCCGGGCGATCAGAAGCACCGGATCCTCGATGCGCTCGATCGGCTGGAAGCAGGTGGATCGACGAATGGCGCCGAGGGGATCGAGCGCGCCTACCAGTTGGCGAAGCAGGAGCACATTGCCAGGGGCATCAATCGCGTCGTGCTGGCGACCGATGGCGACTTCAATGTCGGCACTGTCGATTTCGAGGCCCTGGTCGATATGGCGGAGCGCCAGCGCAGTTCGGGCGTGGCGTTGACGACGCTGGGCTTCGGCACGGGCAACTACAACGACCGGTTGCTGGAACGCCTCGCCGACGCCGGCAACGGCAACTACTCCTACGTCGATTCGCTCACCGAGGCGCGCAAGGTGCTGGTGTCCGAACTGTCCTCGACGCTGTTCACGATCGCGAAGGACGTGAAGATCCAGGTCGAGTTCAATCCGGCGGAAGTGACCGAGTACAGGCTGATCGGCTACGAGAACCGCATGCTCGCTCGCGAGGATTTCAGCAACGACAAGGTCGATGCGGGCGACATCGGCGCAGGCCATCGCATCACTGCGTTGTACGAGGTCGTGCCTGCCGGTACGAAAGGACGCATCGAACCGCTGCGTTACGGCACTGCGGAAACAACGCCAAAAGGCGGCAAGGGCGAGATCGCGAACGTGCGGCTGCGCTACAAGCTGCCCGACAGCGACACGAGCCGGTTGCTCGAGTATCCGATCGCAAAGTCCTCGCTGGTGTCTGCGGACAAGGCGTCGACCGATCTGCGCTTCGCAGCGAGCGTGGCCGCGTTCGGTCAGCTCCTGCGGGGAGGCAAGTACATGGAGCGGTTCGACTACCGCGATGTCACTGCACTGGCAAAGTCATCGCTGGGCGAAGACCGCGAAGGCTACCGCCGCGAATTCATCTCGCTCGTCACGCTCGCGCAGTCGCTGAAGCCAGAAGCGGATGGCGGATAGCGGATGGCAAGACGCGCATTGCGCGGGTCGACTATCGGACGATGGGCCAACAATTCCGACTATCCGCCAACCGCTATCCGCCATCCGCTTCCTCTTTGCGCTACGCTCGGCCCATGGATCTGAAGGATGTATCCATCGATCGCATGAGTGATCTGGGCGAGGCGAATGCGCTGGCGCCGCTGGGTCGCGTTGCGCCGTTCGTGTCCGCCGCATCGACGCCGGCGGCGGACGACGATACGGCGCTGATGCTGCGCTATCGCGACGGCGACATGCGCGCGTTCGAACTGCTTTACGGCCGGCACAAGGGGCCGCTGTATCGCTACCTGCAGCGGCTGTGCCGTCACCAGGACGTAGCCAACGATCTGTTCCAGGAGGTGTGGGGCAAGGTGATCGCCACTCGCGAACGCTACGAACCGCGCGCGCAGTTCAATACGTTCCTGTTCCGGATCGCACACAACTGCGCCGTCGACTATTTCCGCCGCGCCGGGCGTCAGCAGCTCGGGCGCATGGACGATGTCGGCGAACTGGAAGAGAGCCTGCCGGACACGCCGGTCAGCCAGCCCGACACGCAGGTCTCGGAAATGCAGGTGCGGGCTTCTTTCGCGCAGGCGCTCGAGCAACTGCCGGCCGAGCAGCGCGAAGTCTTCCTGCTGTACGAGGAAACAGGGCTCAGTCTGGAGGATATCGGCCGGACCACCGGTGTTGCCATGGAAACGGCCAAGAGCCGGCTGCGTTATGCGTACCGCAAACTACGTGCAGCGCTGCAACACCACTTGCCGCAGACTGTTGGTCAGGACAGCGAACCGTGAACAGCTCATCCGACGAGAAGGCATTCGACGAGTACCTGGGGCGCCGCTCCCGGGTCTCGCGCGCATATCGCGAGTTGCCTGCCGATGACGTGCCGGCGCATCTCGATGAGCAGATTCTCGCGCAGGCGCGTACGGCAATCAGTGCAGCGGACGATGACGAGCTGGCGCATGTGCGTGCAAAGCGCAGGCGACTGATCAAGTGGAGCGTACCGGCTGCGATTGCTGCTTCTGCGCTCCTGGTGGTGTCCATCGTGATCCGCAGCGGCGTCGAACACGAAGTCACGTCCGCTGATTTTCAGCTGGCGAAGCCGGCGCCGGCGACCGCGCCACCCGCCGCGGCCAGACAGGAGACATCCGGCCGGTCGGTCGAGGAAAGCGTCGTGATGATTGCTCCGCCGCCCGATGCCGTGACCGAGTTTTCGCCCTACGCCCGCCCACCGCTGCAGCCCCGCAGCGACGCAGCGATCCGCGAGGAACCTGTCATCGCAGCGCCGCCGCTGGCGGTCAATATGCCCGCTCCGGCACCTGCAGCACCGGTCGCGGCGATGCAGGAGCGCACCGCAGCTGCTGCGGCCAGCCGCGAGATGGAAACACAGCGCACGGTCGCCGCGCGACGGCAGGAAGCGGCCAAAGCCGCAAGCGCACCCGCGCTGAGCCGCATGAGCGGTATTGCCGAGTCTGCCAATACAGCGGACGCCGCACTGAGTGTCGCGCGCCTCCACGCGGATCCGGAAGACTGGCTGGAACACATCCGCCAGCTGCGACGCGACGGTCAGCACGCGGCCGCAGATCGCGAATGGAAGCAGTTCCAGGAAACCTGGCCCGATCACCCGGTCGCCGAAACGGATCTGGCGCGGACGAAGCCCGACGATCGGTGAGGCCAGATCTCTGCGCCGATGGCGCAGCCACAGTCATTCGTTGTCGGAGGCCGCAGCGATTCTGGGCAGGAGCAAAATGACGGTCGTGCCCTTGCCCGGCGCGCTGTCGATGCGGATCAGGCCGCCGGCGCGCGTCACGATCTGCTGGACGATGGCACAGCCGAGACCCGTGCCGTTCTCGCCCTTGGTGGTGTAGAACGGCTTGAAAATGTTCCGCCGCACTTCGTCGTCCATGCCGATGCCGGTGTCGGTGACACGGATCTCGACGAAAATATTCTGCTCGCCGTCTTCGTCCTCGTCCTCGACGGTGACGTCTTCCGCGCGAATCATGAGTTCGCCGCCGGTCGGCATGGCATCGCGCGCATTGAGTACCAGGTTCAGCAGTGTGCGTTCGAGTTGCGCGGAGTCGATGAAGATGCGGCTGATCGGCCGGTCGAGGTCGTTGATCAGCCGGATGCGATTTCCCAGCAGGACCTGGAGCATGCTGTGCATCGACTTCACTGTCCGTGCGACATCGATGACTCGCGGCGAGACGGGCGTGTCCTTGCCGAAGGACACGACTTCATTGGTCAGGTTGTTGCCCCGCTGCAGGATCTCGACGATTTTCTGCGAATAGCGGTCTGCGTCCGCCGGCAGGCCCGGCACGCGCTGAATCAGTTCGGCGAAACCCATGGCTGCACCGAGAATGCCCCGGAAATCGTGGGCAATGCCGGCGGCCATGCGACCCACGGCCTCCATGCGGTGCAGTTCCATCAGGTGGTCTTCGTAGGCGCTCAGGGTGGCGCGTGTGTTGCTGCGTTCGTGCTCCTGATACAGCCGCGCGATGTTGTCTGCCACCGCACTGGCGAAGTCCGATTCCGCACCGGTCCATTCGCGCGGACCGTCGATGTGTTCGTGACAGACCACCCCGACGACGCGACCCTCGATGTATATCGGTGCATCCAGCAACGCCGTGATGCGGAGCGGGCGCAGATAGGATTCGGCCAGTTCATGGGTCAGCGCCGATTCGTTGGCATCGGACGCGGGCAGCGTGCGGTGCGCCTGCAGTGCCTCGAAGTACTGGGGGAAATCCTGCTGGCGCAGCATGGCGCCCTGGAACACCTGCTGGCTGGATCGCTGGAACAGGTAACGGCATCGCAGGGCGCGACCCTCGTCGACCAGCACCCACACGCCGAGACGGTCGACGTTCATCGCGGCCACGTGCGTCGTGGCCGCGTCACGCCGGCGATCGCGT
>CAZBKC010000310.1:0-4478 GCA_964492345.1 uncultured Steroidobacter sp.
GCGCCGTCCGGGCCCTGCTGCACGTCACGGATGCGGGCCTTCTGGTCCTGCAGCAGCCATTCTTCGCCCACGACCTTGTCTTCCTGCAGTTTCAGGCGCACGAGTTTCAGGCTGTTGAGGCCGCCGACGAACAGGTCGCCCTTCCATTCGGGAAACATGTCGCCGGTGTAGAAGATCATGCCGGACGGGGCGATGACCGGATCCCAGTAGTAGACCGGCTGTTCCATGCCGGCCTTCGCGGTGATGCCGCCGCCGATCTTCGGGCCGATGTACTCGATGCCGTAGGTGATGACGGGCCAGCCGTAGTTGCGGCCGGGCTGTGGCTGATTCAGTTCATCGCCGCCTCGCGGACCATGTTCGATCTCCCAGAGTCTTCCCTGCGGGTCGAGCGTCGCGGCCTGGATGTTGCGATGACCGTAGGACCAGATTTCCGGCTTTGCATCGCTGCGGCCGACAAAGGGATTGTCCTTCGGCACGCTGCCGTCGGTGTTCAGTCGCACGACCTTGCCGAAGTGACTGTTCAGGTCCTGCGAATGCACGCGTGCATCAGGGACCGATCGTTCGCCGAGAGCGAGGAACAGCGTACCGTCGGAGTTGAACACGATGCGCGAGCCGAAGTGCAGCTTCGATTTCCAGCTGGGCATCTGGCGGAAGATGATCTGGACATTGCTGACGACAGGAACGCCATTCGTTTCGCCCAGCACGCCTTTCGCGAGGGCCGTGCCGTTGCTGTCATTCTCGCGCGGCTCGGCATAGCTCCAGTAGATCGTCTGATTGCTGGCGAACTGCGGATCGAGCGCCACATCGAGCAGGCCGCCCTGTCCTTCGAAGAACACTGCCGGCAGTCCGGTGGCCGGTGCCGACACCTTGCCCGCCTTGTCCACGATGCGCAGGTTGCCGGCGCGTTCGGTCACGAGAATGCGGCCGTCCGGCAGAAACTCGAATGCCCACGCACTCTTCAGTCCTGAGGCGACGACAGAGGTCTGCAGTGCGGTGCTGCTGGCGAGGGCCGGTGCCCGCGTCTGACCTGCGAATGCAGGTTTGAAGTCCTTGCCGTTCGGCGGGCGCGTTTCCAGGACAGCGCCCGCGGCAGGTGGAGTGGCCGCTTCGCGCGCGCAGGCGGCGCAGGCGGCGAGAAGGGTAAGGGCGGCGATCCGTCGCGCGATCGAAGCGTGTGCAGTCATGACCTCTCCCAGGGATTGAAATGCCTGATGGCCGGGCAATGGACGCGAACCGACGAATCGAAGTTCCGTCTGGCCGGGCATTGCAAAGTCTGATACTAACCATCCGGGAATCTACATGGGAGAGATTGGTTCAATGGCTACTCGATCAACGCGAACGGCCCGGCGGAAGGCTGCATCACTGCTCGTTGCGATGGATGGATCCGACAACGCAATGCGAGCCCTGCAGCACGCGATCGCATGGGCCCGCGCTCGTGGTCAGGCCTTGCACGTCGTTCATGTGCAGCCACGCATCAAGAGCAGCCGCCTGATGCCGCAATCGCTGATCGACGAACACTACGACCGGCAATCGGAGGCAGCGCTCAAGTCCGCACGTGCCCTGTTGAAGAAAGCGGGTGTCACCGCCGTCGTCGACGAATGTCTCGGCGAGCCGGCAGCGACCCTGGTGGCGTACGCCAGCAAGTACAAGTGCGAGCAGATCGTGCTCGGCAATCGCGGCCACGGTGCCATCGCGACCATGCTCCTCGGTTCGGTGGCCATGAAGGTGCTGCACTTGGCTGACGTGCCGGTGACGCTTGTGAAGTAGTCCTCGTACCGAGAAGATTTCACACAGAGCAAAGAACAGAAATCTCCAGGGGGAACACCGGGTCAGGAGCGGATCGCAGAAGATATTTGTTTCTTCCGACCTCTGTGGTCTCTGTGCCCTCTGTGTGAAACTCTTTCTCTGGTCACTGCGACAGCAGCGTCTGTTTCCAGAACAGCACGGTCGCCCAGAACTGGTAGTCGACATTCGCCTTCTTGGCGAAGCCGTGACCTTCGTCGGTGCCGAGCAGCGACCACACCGAGCCGCCCTTCGAGCGCACGGCCTTGATGATCTGATCCGCTTCGCTCGCAGGCACGCGCGGATCGTTGCCGCCGGTGACGATGAACAGCGGAATGTTCAGCTTGTCGACGTGCGTGAGCGGCGAGATTTCCAGCAGCTTCGCGCGCTGTTTCGGATCGCGCTCATCGCCGTACTCGACCCGCCGCAGATCGCGCCGGTAGCTCTGCGTGTTTTCCAGGAAGGTAACGAAACTGGAGATGGCGACGACGCAGTTCGCGCCCTTCAGGCGGTCGCCATAGCGGATGGCAACCGCGTAGCACATGTAGCCGCCATACGAGCCGCCGGCGACCGCAAAGCGCGATGCATCGAGCGCGCTGTCCTTCGCCAGCGCGTCGAGGAACGCGCCGATGTCCTTCACCGAGTCCTCGCGCCTGAACGGTCCGTTGTCGAGGCTGACGAAGCGCTTGCCGAAGCCGGCCGAGCCGCGAACATTGGGGTAGAAGATCGCGATGCCGAGTTCGTTGAGATAGTAGTTGGAGCGGGCAAGATAGAACGGCGTGAACTGCGCTTCCGGACCGCCGTGAATGTTGATCAGCAGCGGCCGCTTGCCGGGAAACTTCTTCGGGTCGGGGCGATACAGGAAGCCCGAGATCTTCTCCCTGTCGAAGCTTGCGACTTCCACCAACTCCGGCTCGACGTTCACGGCCGGATCCAGTCCGCCGGTTTCGCTCTGGGTCCAGCGCGTTACTGCGAGTGTCTGTGGATCGATCGCGTATGCATCGCCGGCGCTGCGTGCGGAGGAAAGCGTAAGTCCGATCGTTCCCCATGGGGCGATCCGCAAGCCGCCGATGGAGCCGCCCGGCAACGCCGTCACTGCGCGCACGGTGCGCGTCTTCGGATCGAGCACCTTCACGCGGCCGATGCCCGCCTCGTTGAGACTGTAGGCAATGAAGCTGCCGTCGTCGGCGATGTCGAAGTCTTCGACATCCCAGCGCGGTTCGGGCGACACGGCGGTGAATCTTCCGCTCACGGGATCGATGGTGCCGAGGCGCAGGAAGTCGGCGCCTTCGTCGGAGGTGACCCAGAGCCTGCCGTCGGGGGCGAAGCGCGCGCCACCGTACGCGATGTCCTTCTTCGTATCGCCGATCGGCGTGGTCGTGCCGCTCTTGAGGTCGAGCAGGTACAGGTCCGAGTTCGTGATCGACAACTGGTTGATGACGACGGCGGTATTGCCGTCGTTCGCGAAATCGAGGATCTGCCAGCCGCCGCCGGTGACCTGCGCGACCATGCGACTCGATGCGGGATCGCGCGGGTCCATGACGTAGAGATCGCTGTCGGTGCCGTTGCGCCGCGTGGATGAATAGCCGAGCAGCGCGCCGTCCCTGCTCCACGCGCCAGGGTCGTTGCGGCTCTTGCCATCCGTCAGCAGCGTGAGCTGGCCGGACTGCAACGTGTACAACTGAAAGAACTCGCTGCCGCCGACGTCCTTGCGCGCCACGATCACATCGCCGCGCGGCGACCAGTATCCGGCGACCGGCTCCGCTTCGAAGGTGAGCTGGGTGCGGGCCATCATCGGGCCGGCGACCTTGTGGAGTTGCGCGGTGTTGCCGAAGCGGGTGGCAATCAGCATCGCCCGGTCGGACGGGCTCCATCCCATGAACGTCGCCGTCCGGTATTCCATGTACGGGCGGGTTGCAGCGACCAGGTCTTCGGGGATGGGTGGCATGCCGTCTGCCACCAGCGCCGCGGGCTTTTCGACCGCGGCGTGTCCGAGCGGGACGTGTCCGAGCGAGGCAAGGGCGAGGAGGGCGAATGACAGCGGGGGGGCTTTCGTCACGATGAGATCTCCGGGGGCGATGCGCAGAGCATAGCGCGGCGCCCCGCCACGGAACCGGCATCACGGGCAACTGCGGGGAAACGATGAACCGTTGCGCCAGTCGTGTATATGATCCGAGGCGTACCGCTGCACATCGAGGTCAATCA
The DNA here is from genome assembly GCA_964492345.1 of uncultured Steroidobacter sp. Lineage (GTDB taxonomy): Bacteria > Pseudomonadota > Gammaproteobacteria > Steroidobacterales > Steroidobacteraceae > Steroidobacter. Next base: position 3,988 of record CAZBKC010000310.1, read on the forward strand.
TGAAACGCGCGATGTCCGTTTGCGTCTGCCTGTTCCTGTCCGCCTGCACGACCATCAAGATCGACCCCAGCGGCGACAATGAGATCTCGCATACCGGTGGCGCTGTGGAAGCGCAGGAACTGGCCGACCGCGCGTGCCATCGTGCCGGCAGCGGCCGCGGTGAAGTGGTGTCGACGGTGAACAAGGATCCGTCGCAGCCGCCGGGCACCGGCAGACAGGTCACGACGTTTCGCTGTACGACCAGCAAGCCACTAGTAGGAAGTTGATGGTTGACAGTTGACAGCCAGAGCGAGCTGCTTTCATCGCTCGGGATCGGCCGCTTCGCGCGACCCGCAAGGCATGAAAGGGTGCGGAACATCCTCTGACCAACCGCTAACCGCCAACCGCTTCTTTCTAGCCAGATGGATTGCCTGGCTCTTGATTCTGGCCAGAGCCTAGGAATCTCTGATTTACCTCTTGTTCGTCATTCCCGCGAAGGCGGGAATCCATCC
>CAZBKC010000311.1:0-4472 GCA_964492345.1 uncultured Steroidobacter sp.
CGGACACGCTGATCATCGCGTCCGGCAATTCGGATCGTCACGTCCGTTCGATCGCCGACAAGGTGATCGAGCAGGCGAAGAAAGCTGGCTTCCGTCCCATGGGTGTCGAGGGACAGCGCGACGGCGAATGGGTGCTGGTCGATCTGCAGGACGCGATCGTGCACATCATGCTGCCGCGTGTGCGCGAGCTCTACCGGCTCGAGAACCTGTGGGATGTGAGCGCAGCGCGGCGGGATGCGGCGGTGGGAGAGTGACGTGACGGAAGGCACGCGGGCCAACGGGCCGACTGGCCAACTGGTCTCTGGTCTGCTGGCCAGAGGTGGGAAGGGAGCGCCGCAGTCCTTTATCTGACCAGCAGACCAGCGGACCAGTCGGCCAGCAGACATCATCTTCATGCTCCTCCGCCTCATCGCCGCCGGCACGCGGATGCCCAACTGGGTGAATGAAGCGTATGCCGATTACGCGGGCCGCCTCACCGCCGATTACCGGCTCGAACTGAAGGAAGTCCAGCTCGGTCAGCGCGGCGGCGGCAGCCCGCAACAGGCGATCGCGAAGGAAGGCGAGCGCATGCAGGCAGCGATTCCGGCGCGGGCCTTCGTCGTGGCCCTGCAAGTGACCGGAAAATCCATGACGAGCGAACAGCTCGCGAAATTCCTCGAAGCCCGCGCCCGCGATGGCCGTGACGTTGCGCTGCTGATCGGCGGTCCCGATGGGATCGCACCCGCTCTCGATGCGAAAGCGGACCTGCGCTGGTCGCTGTCGTCACTGACGTTGCCGCATGGCCTTGCGCGAGTGATGGTGGCGGAGGCGCTGTATCGGGCGGTGAGTATCGTGAAGGGGCATCCGTACCATCGGGCGTGAGAACGGGCTGCTGGGCGCTGGGCTCTGGGCTGCTGGCAGGATGCAAGAGGTTCGAGACGCGGCTTCTGTTTTCTCTGGCCAGCAGCCCAGAGCCCAGTACCCAGCAGCCCTTCCTAGACTTTCAACCTCGCCAGTTCCGCCACCGCTGCTGCCACGCTTGGAAAGCGTTCCGCCGGATTCTTTGCCAGCAGGCCATCGACCAGGCGCTGGAACTGGCGGAGTTCGGGCGGCAGGGTGGGAATAGGGTCGTTGCGATGCGATTGGAGGATCGCGATGACCGTGTTGCCCAGAAACGGTCGTTTGCCCGTGAGCATTTCGTAGAGGATCACGCCAAGGCTGTAGAGGTCGCTGCGTTGATCGACCGCTGCACCCTCGGCCTGTTCGGGGCTGATGTAGTACGGCGAGCCGCGTACTTCGCCTGCGCTGGTGAGTTGCTTGCCGGCTTCCATGTGCTTCGCGAGACCGAAGTCGATCAGCACGATACGTCCGTCCGGCCGCATCATCACGTTGGCGGGTTTGAGATCGCGATGACACAGCCCCGCCGCGTGTACGGCCACCAGCGCGCCCGCGATCTGCAGGAAGATATCGACGGTGTCCCGCACCGTCATCAGGTTGCGGATGCGCAATTCGAGGCTGCCGCTCGCAAAGTATTCGGTGACGATGTAGCGGAAGTCGTCGCCGTGACCCCAGTCATACACATCGACGATGGCCGGGTGCTTGATGCGGGTCAGCAATTCGCGTTCGCGTTCGAAGCGTTCTTCCTCACCGGTCTCTGCGCTGGAGAGCGGGCCGGTACGCAGCACCTTGACTGCCACGTTGTGACCCAACTCGGCGGAATGCGCGACGTGGATCTCCGACTTGATCGAGCGGGCGATGGTCTGGAGGAAGCGATACCCGGGAATGACCGGAAAAGTGGCCAGCGCCGGTGTACGTCCCGATCCCCCCCGCTTGTCTGATTCTCGCATCGGTCAGTGACGCTCGCGGCCCGGCCGTTTCGTTGATCCCTTCGCAGGCCGCACACGCTACGCAGCGCAGCACCGGCGGGCAAGGGGAGTGCGTCACGAATATGCAGGCGGTCCACGCGTTCAGAGGCAGTATTTTCAGGAATTCCCGCATGATTCAGCGGGCTGATCCGTTCAGCGGGACAGCTATGATAAGCGTCCTTGTCAGGTGTCATGCCGCCGGCGGCTGGGGTAGTAGTTGCAGATGGAGTCGAGTTTTTCGATCGACGAAAAGGATGGTCTTCTCTACCTGCATGTCCGCGGCGAGGCTACGGCCGCAGGGCTGATCGACATGGTCCAGCGCAGCCGCAGGGATCCTGCGTTCCGTCATGGCATGAGTTCTGTCTGCGATCTGCGCGAATCGCATGGGCACTGGGACTTCTCCGAAAGTCAGCGTTATCGGGATTTCATCGTGCACATTGCTGGGGTGCACAAACGTCGCTGGGCAATGATCGCCCGTCCTGGCGCACTCGCGGCCACGTTGCGTGTCGTCATCCTGATCAGCGATCAGGTGCGCGACATCATCGAGATGCAGGTGTTCGACGAACCGGAAAGGGCGCGCCTGTGGGCGCGTCGCGAGATCGACTGAGCGCCACGGGGCGATTGTCACGCACGAATATCTCGTGTTCATCCGGCGTCAGCAATTTCCCAGTCGCTGATTTCCGACGCAACGACGATTCAGGGTCGACGTGCCCGCGGCACGGGAAGGAAAATTTCGACCGGTCAATTCATTCGACCAGCGCCGGCCTGTATCCTTCGGTGGATGACAGACTCTTCCAACTCATTGATCTGGCTCGCGTCCGCATCTCCCCGGCGCAGCGCGTTGCTGGCCCAGGTCGGAGTCGCCCACAGGGTTCGACCGGTTGATGTCGACGAATCCCGGCGACCCGGGGAATTACCGGTCGACTACGTGCGCCGCCTCGCCATCGCGAAGGCCGAAGTCCTGTGGTCCCGATTGGGGGAGGAGGAGCGCGTCCCGGTGCTCGGCGCCGATACCACCGTCGCGCTCGATGATGAGGTGCTCGGCAAGCCGCGCGACCGCGAAGAGGCATTGCGCATGCTGCGTCGCCTGTCAGCACGGACGCATCAGGTCTACACCGCGGTCGCCGTGCGACATGGCAATGGCTGCGACTGCCGCGTCAGCGCAAGCGACGTGAGCATGCGCACGCTGCGCGAGGAAGAGATCGTCGCCTACTGGGAATCGGGCGAACCCGCCGACAAGGCGGGAGCCTACGGCATCCAGGGGCTGGCCGCCGTGTTCATCGAACGCATCGCGGGCAGCTATTCCGGCATCGTCGGGTTGCCGCTGTTCGAAACCGGAGAGTTGCTGCGCATGGCAGGATGGAGTATCGGCAAGGCGCACGCGCGGATCGGGGTGTCGGCATGACGGCGGAAATCCTGATCAACGTGAGTCCGCGCGAGGTTCGTGCAGCACTCGTGGAAGAGGGCGTCCTGCAGGAGATCTTCCTCGAGCGCGCCAACCGGCGCGGTCTGATCAGCAACATCTACAAAGGCCGCGTGTCACGCGTGCTGCCGGGCATGCAGGCAGCATTCATCGATATCGGGCTGGAGCGCACGGCCTTTCTGCATGCCTCGGATATCGTGCATCCCGCCATCGGTGAGAATGGCCAGCCCGATCAGCCGGTTGCCGGTGCCAGCAGCCAGGAAATCCAGTCGCTGGTCACGGAGGGCAGCGAAATCCTGGTGCAGGTGCTGAAGGATCCGCTCGGCACCAAGGGTGCGCGCCTGACCACGTTCATCACGATTCCTTCGCGATACCTCGTGTACATGCCGAAGGGCAAGGGCATCGGCATCTCCGCGCGCATCGAGGACGAGACCGAGCGGCACCGTCTGCGCGAAGCGGCCAACCTGTTCCTGCAGGCGCAGGAGGCGGGCGGCTACATCGTGCGCACGGCCGCGGAGGGCGCGAGCCCGGACGCGTTGCGCGCCGACATGCTGTTCCTGCAGAAACTCTGGAAAGTCCTCGGCGAAAAGGCTGCGGGCACACGGCCGGGAAATCTGGTCAACGAAGATCTGCCGCTGGCCGTGCGCGTTCTGCGCGACGTGGTGTCCAGCGGCGTCGACAAGGTCAGTGTCGATCACGAAGAAACGTTCCAGCGCATGAAGGAATTCGCCCGCACGTTCATGCCCGAGATGACCGACCGTATCGAGCTGTACGACGGCGATCGTCCCATCTTCGACCTGTACGGCGTCGAGGAAGAAATCCAGAAATCCCTGGAGCGCAAGGTGCCGCTGAAGTCCGGCGGCTACCTGATGTTCGATCAGACCGAGGCCATGACGACGATCGACGTGAACACCGGGGCGTACGTCGGCCATCGCACGCTCGAGGAAACGATTTTCCGCACGAATCTCGAAGCGGCCGTGGCCATCGCGAGGCAACTGCGCCTGCGCAACCTCGGCGGCATCATCATCATCGACTTCATCGACATGGAAGAAGAGGAGCACCGCCACCAGGTGCTGCAGGCGCTGGAGAAAGCGCTGGTCGGCGATCACGCCCGCAATCACATCTCGTCGGTGTCACCGCTCGGACTGGTCGAAATGACCCGCAAGCGGACCCGCGAAAGCCTGGAACATATGCTGTGCGGCTCG
>CAZBKC010000312.1:0-4462 GCA_964492345.1 uncultured Steroidobacter sp.
ATGTCGTGCCGATGATCGACATGATGATCATCCTGGTGTTCTTCCTGATCTTCACCGCGGTGTTCACCAAGACGAACGTTCTGGAGCTGAACCTGCCGGGCGCTGACAGCGCCGTGCCCGATCTGCCGAAAGGATTGAACCTCGAGGTGATCGTGCGCAGGGCCGGCATCGAGATCGCGGATCGCGGTACCGGCGTGCTGCGCACCGTGCCGATGGCGGGCGAGCGATACGACCTCAAGGGGCTGTCGGAGTATCTGCAGCTCGTGAAGTCGAAGTACCCGGACACGCTCAACGCAACCATCCTGCTCGAGCAGGACATCCGGTACGACACGCTCGTGCAGGTCATGGATACGGTGCGCGTGTTCCAGGTGCCGGGCTCGCAGTGGGATCTGGCGGAACTCTTCCCTGACGTTTCCGTGGGAGATGCTCCGACATGACTCCGTATCGCATCAAACGCCACCGCAAGCGTGGCAAGAGTGGTGGGACGGAAGCGGCCGGCCACATGACGCTGGTGCCGTTCATCGACATGCTGATGATCCTGGTGGTGTTCCTGCTCGTGCACACCTCGGACGTCGACGTGTTGCCGAACTCGAAGAACATCTCGATCCCTGAGTCGATCTCGAACAAGAAGCCGGAGCCCAGTGTCGTCGTGATGATCACGAAGGACGATCTGCTGGTCGACGGACGCCTCGTGGCGAAAGTCTCCGATATCGTTGCGGCGCAGGACACGGTGATTGCGCCGCTGAAACAGGCGCTGCAGTCGGTCGCGGATTCGGTGCTGGCCGATGCTGCGAAACAGGACATTGCCGATCGGACGGTCACCATTCTCGGCGATCGCCACACGTCTTACGCGGTGCTGCGCAAGGTCATGGCGACGTGCACCGACGCCGACTACGGCAAGGTGTCGCTGGCCGTGGTCGAGCGCGAGCTCAACACGAGCCTCAATTCAAACCGTACCGCGTCGTTGACCGCGGCGAATCGCAACTGATGGGGCGCAGCACATGAGCACGGCCATCGCCCCGTACTACCGCCTCTACGAACTGCCCTGGTCGCCGACCGAGGCCGTCGAGAAGCGCTTCCGCAACATCGCTCGCAACCTGTTCATCATCTTCGGGTTACTGGCGCTGCTGATCACGTTCCTGCCAACTCCGGACAAGAAGCTGGTCAAGGCGCCGGCGCTCCCGGATCGCGTGGTCCAGCTGGTCATCGAGAAAAAGATTCCGCCACCTCCGCCGCCGCCTCCCAAGGTCGAGCCGAAGGAAGTGCCGAAGCCGGTCGAGAAGATCGAGCCGAAGCCGCAGCCGCCGAAGCCCGATGCGCGGGAGAAGGCGCAGAACGCGGGTTTGCTGAAACTGCAGGATCAGCTCGCCGATCTGCGCGACAACTCGGTGCTCGACAAGGCGGCGATGACCAGGAACCTGTCCGGCAAGGTGGGCGAAACCACCAGCTCGGAGCGTTCACTGATCACGTCGAAAGTCGGAAGCAGCAGCGGCGGTATCAATACCGCGTCGCTGAGCCGCGGCTATGGCAGCGGTGCCGGTTCGCTGACCGGGCATACGACCACCCAGGTGACGTCGGCGACGCTGGCCGCGCAGGCGGACGACGGTGTGAGGCGCGGCGCCGGCAGCACCAAGGCCGCGCGCGGCCGCGAAGAGATCGAGCTGATCTTCGACCGCAACAAGGGTGCGATCTATGCGCTCTACAGTCGCGCGTTGCGTGACAAGCCGGATCTCAAGGGCAAGGTCGTACTCGAGCTGACGATTGCCCCGACCGGCGAGATCACGCAGTGCCGCGTCGTGTCGAGCGAACTGAATGACCCGGATCTGGAGCGCAAGCTGGTGGCCCGCGTGAAGTCGTTCCGCTTCGAAGCGCGCGACGTCGAATCGATTACGACGACGAAGCCGATCGATTTCTTCCCGGCGTAGCGGGAGGGGCTGCTGGGTACTGGGCTCTGGGCTGCTGGCCCGAAGGGAAACCGCCTCCGTTCTTGCTCTGGCCAGCAGCCCAGAGCCCAGCAACCCTCTTCCGCCGTCTGTCGTTGCGTCACCGCCGTCCGCCGCCCCTCCTTGCATTCCCCGCCCCCTCGCCGCGATGATCCGGGCGCAAGGGAGGCTCGCCATGAACATCGATTCGGAAATCCGCAACTTCGCCGATCTGTCGTCGATCGACAAGGCGCGCTTCCTGGCGCGTTTCATGTACGAGCTGACGCTGGACGCGCGCAACTTCTACAGCCCTGGCGGCAATCAGGACATCGATGCCAACAAGCTGCGCTTCATCAACGAAATCCAGCATCGCCTGACGCGTTTCATCGAACAGATCCTCATCGACGATCCCGCGCGCTCCAGCGACGAATCCATGCTCCGCCTGCTGCTCGCGCCGCGCAGCGAGAAGACCATCGAGGCGCTGGTGCATGGTGCCTATACGCGAACCATCCAGGCGCTCGGATGAGAGTCGCAGTTACTCCGTTTCCCTTCGTTCCGTCCTGCTTCTGCGTGTCGCCCATCGTGTCCTGATCGCGTCGCGACGCATCGCCGGCAATGGAAGCAGTGTCACCGGAGTGTGACCTTTGTCGCGTTTGTCGGGGCATTCATCCTGCGTCCGACGTGCACAGGCATCCTGACAAGCGCAATGCGCTGGCGGATGCGCGGCCAATCAGGGCCGGCCTCATGGTTGACGTTCGACCCGGTGCCGATGATGCCGAAGAACTTTCGGCAGTTGCCTTGCGCGTGGAAATTTCGATGAATCTGTCGGCCGACATACGCCCCGAACTCATGCTCGATGCGCGCAATCGCATCGCCTCGGTGAACGGCGCATGGGTCGATGCCACGGGCTGCGACGGCCTGCGCGATCGGTGCCTCGATGCGGCCATCGACCGTCCGCTGTGGGATTTCATCGAGGGCGTGCAGGTACGCCAGCTCTGGGAGATCCTGTTCGAGCGTGTGCGCGCCGTCGGCGCGCCGATGTTCATTCCGCTGCGTGCGGATACGCCGGATCTGCGGCGCGTGTGGGACATCGAATTGCATCCGCTGCCCGAGCGCGGCCTGCAACTCGTGGCACATTGTGTCTGGACCGAGTCACGGCCGGCACTGGCGCTGCTCGATCCGGATTTTCCGCGCACCGGCGATTCGCTTGCCCACTGTGCGTGGTGCAACCGTATCCAGATCCGGATCGGTGTCTGGGAGGAAGTCGAGGATGCGCAACTCACGTTGCGGCTCGACCCGGCGGAGTCGTTGCCGTCCCTGCGGCGGACGGCATGCAATGCGTGCAAGCAGTCGCTGCTGAAGACGTTTCCGGCGAGGGTGGCATAGGCCGCGAAGCGGCCGGCTAACTGGCCGACTGGTCTGCTGGTTACTGGCCAGAGCAAGAGGGCAGAGGGTTGCCATCGGCAGTTGGGCATCGCGCTGGTAGACTGCGCGCCCTTATGAATCGACTCCTCTCCGATTCTGGCCAGCAGACCAGCAGGCCAGTCGGCCAGTCGGCCCCTTCCCCATGCCCCGCCACGATCTGACCTTTCCCACCAAGGATGTCGAGCTGCGCGAGGACGTGCACACGCTCGGTGCGCTGGTAGGCGAAGTGATCCGCGAGCAGGGCGGCGAGGAGTTGTTCGCGGCGGTCGAGCAGGCCCGGCAGGCGGCCATCGCCCAGCGTGAAGGAGATGCCGAAGGGGCAGTGGAACTCGTCGTCTGTACGCGCGATGTGACGCCGACGCTCGCCCGCGATCTGGTGCACGCATTCTCGACCTGGTTCGATGTGGTGAACATGGCCGAGAAGGTTCACCGTATCCGTCGCCGCCGCCAGTACATGAACGAGGGCAAGTCGCAGCCTGGCGGCATCGAGGATGCGTTGTTCGCTCTCAAGGAAAACGGGCTGCAGCTGGCGGATCTGCGTCGACTGATGCTCGAGCTGTGGATCGAGCCCGTGCTCACCGCGCATCCCACGGAGTCGACGCGTCGCACGATCCTGAGAAAGCAGCAGAAGGTCGCGCAACTGCTGCTCGGCCGCATCGGTCTCGCTTCCGGCGACACCGAGACGCATCGGATCTGGGAACGCGTCCGGACGGAAATCACCTCGGGCTGGCAGACAGCCGACAATTCGCGCGCGCGCCTCACGGTCGCCGACGAACGCGAGCACGTGCTGTTCTTCCTGGTCGAAGTCCTGTTCCCGATCGTGCCGGTGTTCTATGAGGAAGTCTCGGCTGCGCTGGTCAAGGTCTACGGACCGCAGGCGAGGGAACTGGAGCTGCCGGAAATCCTGCGGTTCGGCTCCTGGGTCGGCGGCGACATGGACGGCAATCCGGACGTGCACGCGAAGACCATCCGCGAAACCGTTGCGCGCCATCAGCAGCTGATCGTCAACAGCTACTTCCTCGAGTGCCAGGGACTTGCAGAGTCGCTGTCGCAGAGCGCGACACGCATCGGTATTTCGCAGAAGCTGCAGGAGCGCATCGATCAGTACCAGACCC
>CAZBKC010000313.1:0-4452 GCA_964492345.1 uncultured Steroidobacter sp.
GTCATCCGCATCCTCGAATTCTTCGACGCCATCGGCGTGACTCGACGCGACGGAGATTGCCGCAGGACGCGACCGGACTACTCGCTGGTCATCGGCGTTGCGCCTGTCGCCCAGCCCTGGCGGCCTGTAACCACTGATTGTGCACTCCGTTCGTGCTGAGTCCTGAGCCTGACGAAGGGTCGAAGCACTCTGGGCAAAGACGCCCTTCGACAAGCTCTCAGGGCGAACGGAAGCTTGGTTCAGGCTCAGTGGTTACAGGCCACCAGTAGTAGCTCTCCTGAAACGCTGCAAGCAGGGGCGCTTGTGGTTCACTCCAGCCAACGATTGCAGGGAGGGAAAGTATGCGGTTGTTACAGCGAGTCCTGCCGTTGATTTTCAGCCCTGCCCAGCCCCTTCCATCACACGCGCGAGCAATGCCTGCAGTCCCGTGCCAGTAAACGGCTTCTCCAGTCGCGGCACCTGTTGCCAGCGTTCCGGCAATCTCGATGCGCCGTATCCGGTCGCCAGAATCACCGGGATTCCTCTGGCCTGCAGCATTTCTGCCAAGGCGTAACTGCGCGTGCCATCGAGATTGACGTCGAGAACCGCCGCATCGGGAGTGGTGCGATTGGCCAGATCCATCGCTGACTCCAGCGTGGTGGCAGGTCCGATGACCTCGCAGCCCGCCTCCTGCAGCATGTCTTCCAGCTCGATTGCCACGATCATCTGATCTTCTGCAATGAGGACTCGAATGCCTTTCAGAGGATGACTGGACACGCTACCCCGCTGCAGACGGCAGAACACTTCCCACCGTACTCGTCAGCGGCAGTTCAATCGTGCACCGGACTCCGTCGGCCTCGAACGATCTTCGCACTTCGGCCTGCAGTTCACCACGCACGACACGTTCGATCAGATCACTGCCGAATCCCCTGCGGGTTGGCGGCCTGACTTGCGGTCCACCGGATTCGATCCATTCCAGTACCAATCGCGCAACTGCGGAGGTGCTGGTCACCTTCCAGCGCACAACCACCTGGCCCGCTGCAGTCGACAACGCACCGTACTTCGCGGCATTCGTGGCCAGTTCATGCAGCGCAAGCGACAGGGTCTGAGTCGCCTTGGGAGTCAACATGACTTCTGCGTTGCCCTCGATCGCGATGCTGTCGTCTCCGGACTGATAAGGCTCCAGCTCACCGGCGATGACCCTGCGCAGCGAGGCCCGGTCCCAGTTGGTCTGATTCAGAAGACCGTGCGAACGGCTCAGCGCTTGTATGCGCCCTTCGATGATGTGTCCGAACGCCTCCGGCGACTCCGAGCTCTTGATGGTCTGCGCAATCAGGGAGGTAATGATCATCAACGTGTTCTTGATCCGATGATCCAGTTCCGCCATGAGCATGCTCTGATGGTCTTGGGCCAACTTGCGCTCGGTAATATCGCGTGCCACGGTCGAGGCGGCGATCATGTTGCCGCGAGCATCCTTCACCGGCGAAATGGTCAGTGAGACGTCGATCCTCTTGCCGTCCTTCCGGACCCGGTCGATTTCGAAGTGGTTGACAGGTTCGCTTCGCTGCAGCGATTCGAGAATCTGCGGCACATCGTCCTGGCGAGCCTGCGGGATCAGGATGGAAAACGGCTCGCCGATGGCTTCCTCTGCCGTGTAGCCGAAGATTGCTTCTGCACCCGTATTCCAGCTGGTGATGACGCCCTTGAGGGTGTGGCCGATGATCGCGTCCTGCGACGACTCGACGATGGCGGCCAACCGGCCCCAGGCCTCTTCATGTCGCTTGCGTTCGGTGATGTCGACGAAGGTCAGCACGACGCCATCGAGAATGCCATCCACGGAAAGATAAGGGCGAACATGCATCAGGAACACAGTGTCCCGATCTGCAAGCGAGACCTCGCGCTCTATCAGCGTGAGCGAGCGCAACACGTTCGACATGTCGGCACGCAGAGCAGCCTGATCGATACCTCCGGAAATATCCGTAATGGGCCGTCCCAGGTCCGTGTCGCGTAGATTGAAGATCCCGGTCATGCCGGGCGTGAAACTTCTGATGCGCAGTTCGAGGTCCAGAAACAGCGTTGCAATCGGAGTGCTGTCGAGCAGATTCTTCAGATCGCTGTTCAGTCGCGTGAGCGCAGCATTCTTTGCCAGCATCTCGGCATTGATCGTCTGCAATTCCTCATTCACCGACTGCATTTCTTCTTTGGCGGTTTCCAGTTCCTCGTTCGACGACTGCAGCTCCTCGTTGACGGACTGGAATTCCTCACTGGCGGACTTCGTTTCTTCATGAGTCGTCGCGAGTTCCTCGATCGCGGCGCTGAGGCGAGTTCGCGCCTCGAGCAGTTCATTCTCGAGCGCATCGACGTGAGAACTGGCAGATCGCGACGAGGGGTTTGCCTTGCTCTTCTTTTTTTCCGCGGCGAGCTCCTGAAAAGCAATCAGCCAACGCCCGGCATCGCCTGCTTGCCCGTTGCCCACTGGCTCGACGATCAATTTCACTGTGCGCTGATGCCCGTCAATGCGCAGGACCGTGTTTTCCGAAGCGACCGGGCCCTTCTGCTTGCGCGCCCGCTGAATGGCCGCTCGCACGGTCGGTCGCAGTTCTTTGCGGACGATACTCAGCAGGTTCAGGCTCGCGGCGCCGGGGGAAGGCTCCAGATAGCGCGCGACCTGGCCCCCGGAAAAACGGACGATTTCCTCCCGCGCATCGATCACGACGTGGGCGGGAGAGTGCTTTTCCATGATGCTGCGAATCTCCGCATCGAGCAGATCCACGGCACGAATCGGATGCTGCGGCGTTGCGATGCGCGCGGCCCTGGCCTCCCTGACTGTTCCCTCAAGCGAAAACGCGGGTTTTGCACCAGCCGTAGAGCGATGTCGAAAGATCCGGTGTTTCTCGTCGACCGGCTCGAAAATCTTGTTGCTGCGGGCGACGCCTTCGGACTGTCCGAGGAACAGGTATCCCCGCGGCCGTAACGCGTAGTGAAACGTCTGCAGCAATCGCTCCTGCAATTCGACTTCGAAATAGATGAACAGGTTGCGGCAGGAGATCAGATCCATGCGCGAGAACGGCGGGTCCTTGATGACGTTATGGCTTGAGAAAACACACATCTCGCGGATTTCCCGCAACGGACAGTACTCGCTGCCCTCCGCGACAAACCACCGCTTGACCCGTTCGGCCGAGACGCCCTCGAGTTTCTTGTGATAACGGCCTGCCCGGGCCACAGCGATCGCCTTCTCATCGATGTCGGTTCCAAAGATCTGCACTCTTGGGGCGACGCCGCGGCGCTGCAGTTCTTCCTTGACCACAATGGCGATGGAGTAAACCTCTTCGCCCGTCGCACAGCCCGGTACCCAGATGCGGATCGTGTCATCGGGATCCTTGTCATCGAGCAGCGTTCGCAACCCCTTCTGCAATGCTTCGTATGCGGACGGATCACGAAAGAACTCGGTGACGCCGATCAGAAATTCGCGAAGCAGGAGGTCGAGCTGCTGCGGCTCCTGCCGCAGACGTTCAGTGAATTCAGGAACGGTGTCGATACGCAGCACCTGCATGCGCCTTTGAATCCGGCGCATCAGCGTCGCTGGTTTGTACTGACTGAAATCGTGACCGGTTGCCCTTCGCACCAGCGTGCAGACTGCAGACAGGTGCGCTGCCATATCCCGGCGATTGCCGTCCCCGTCCTTTTTCGAGGCAACGCGTTTCAAGTGCTTCTGGTAGTCGACCAGCAGCTTCGGCATGTCGGCCACCGGAATCATGTGATCCACGAGGCCGGTCGAGGCAGCGCTGTGTGGCATCCCGCTCAATACATCCGAGCCCGCATCGGATTGCGCCAGGGTCAGCCCCCCGTGTTCCTTGACCGCCCGCAGTCCGATCGTGCCGTCTGTGCCGGTTCCGGAAAGAACGATACAGACCGCACACTCCTTCTGGTCCTCGGCCAAGGCAGCGAAGAACGTATCGATCGGGCGGCGCGACTCGCGGGGCGGCGCCGGCCTGGACACGCGCAGAACCCGATCCTTGATGGTCAGCGTCGCGTTGGGAGGAATGACGAACACGCTGTTCTCGGCTACCTGCATGCGGTCGCTGCCCTCGACGACGGTCATGGGCGTCTGTCGACGAATCAGGTCAGCCAGAATGCTCGGATGATCCGGCGCCAGGTGCTGCACCAGGACGAACGCCATTCCGGTGTGGGCCGGCATGTGCGAGAAGAACGTGCGGAATGCGTCGAGTCCACCGGCAGACGCCCCGATGCCGATGACGAGTGGGGCGGCTCGGACCCTTACAGGTGCAGTGGCTACAGAAGTTCTGAGCTGCCTTTTTGACTTACTGCCGCTCGGGCCCTTCGCGGGTCTTTGCTTTCTACTGACAGCCACGATGCAGCTCCGGAACAGCGAGGTTATTGCCCTGCGATGGGCGCCACCTGATCGCCAATAGCATGCGCAATACGCAGGCGGCGATGGGCATACTACGCCCC
>CAZBKC010000314.1:0-2239 GCA_964492345.1 uncultured Steroidobacter sp.
CGCACCAGCGGCGGCGATCGGGCATTCGAGCACACGCTGCAGACTGAGGCTGTGTGAAAACTCGAGCTTGAACCGATCACGCGCAAGGACGACGCGTCAGATCGCCGCAGGATCGACGATCGCGACCTCGCCAAGGGTCAGGGGACCCATGAAATTGCGGGGCGGCAGAGTTTTCACACAGCCTCGACTGGTTGCTGCCATTCAAGCAGCCACGCGAGGGGCGCTACCAACACCCTAGCGGTCAGTCGCCACTGTCGTCTTCGCTGGCCCAGCGCAGATTGTCGAGCCGAAGGAGGGAGCCGTGAAGTTGGGTGCGCCATTCATCTGCGCTTCACCTTCTTCGAGAAGCTCAGAACGCCATCCAGCTCCTTTAGGCCATCATCGTCTTCTTCGGCGCGGCTGCTACCCCAGCTCTTCACGGGCTCCTCGGGTCCGCTGTCGGGTTCAAACCAGATCAGCGAGAACGTCTCCTCGAAAGTTGGGTAGTGCCTGGCGAGCTCCGTCAGGTCGTACCCGTTGGGCCAGTCGCGGAACCAGACATCCTGACCAACCCACGCGTCCTCGCCAGACCAATCACCTTCTCGAATGAGTCGGTGGGCGACCGATGCTAGGGGGATTGGCGTGCGCATCTCCACCCAGGCGTTCAGCTCGCGCAGGGCCGTGGACCGGGACGCGTACCGCACGACCGTGCTGTTCATGAAGACAAACGCGCAAGGGTAATCGGTGACGGCGGCCAAGCGCGAACCGCACGCTGCGAAAGATACGACGTAGTCAGTTCTGAGCCGCTCGATGAGCTCGAACGAGGGCGGCTCCTGATTCACGTCGCGTTTGAACGCTTCAAAGGGCATCAATAGTTCGGAAGCGAAGATGTCGCAGGCAATCTCGTTGTCGTCGCGCTTGGCGTAGGACCAGGAAGGGCTCTCCTGGTGGTCTGAGGGCAGGCCAAGCACCAGGTGAGCCACTTCATGGCAGGCCGAAAAGCGCTGGCGCTCCCGGCGTTCCAGCTCGTTGACAACTATCCACGACTTGCCGTCGCGACGCGTGAGGGTGTATCCGGACTCGCCCTCACTTAGCTCCTCGAGCCTGACTTTGGCATTGACTCGGTTGGTGTAGATCGACAGGTCGTTGGTGATGTTCGACAAGTCCAGGCCCGCCATGAACTGGCGGGCTGTTGACCGGATCGCCGCCTCGTCGATCATTGCTCGTCGTCTAGGGCTCTGCGAACGCGCGCCTCGATCGCTGCCATGTCCGGCCGCCCAGCACCGCGGTGCCGCATAGAAGCACCCATCTCAAACATCTCCGCGGTCATGTCCGTCGGCAGCACGTGATCGACCCATCCAGGGTTAACGGCGTTGTTCATCATGAACTGCGCCATTTCGACTTCGCGGTGCTTGGCCCTCAGCACTTTCAGCAGACGCGCCAGGAGCTCCTCGGAAGGAGACTGCTTCTCGCCGGTTTCGAGACGGAAGACGTAGGTGTGGTCGACGTCCGCGAGTTGCCCCACCTCACGCATTGAAAGGTCTCGGGCCTCGCGCAACCTGCGCAGCAACATACCAAGGCCGGACTGCGCCATTGAAAAGACTTCCCCTTGTGACAAAAATAGCGTACAGTGTTGCCTATCCAGGCAACATTAGAGCTAACTCTAGGATAAAACGTTGTTTGAGCAATTGAGAACTCTGACTGCCTGTAAGGACGCACAGTATGCCACCCGTGCATTGCTCGCGCAAGGCGGACAACCGCGAAGGAAGTAAGCCGCATGTCCAAGAACAAGCCCATTGGCGACAACGCGCGAGTCGGTGCTATCCGCAACCGCTCACAGGTCCTTAACCCGCAGAACCAAGTCTGGACGAAGCGTGACACCTCAAACGGGCGCTTCATGGACCAGAAGGCAGACGGCGATCCTTTCAAGGGCGTTCGCCGGGAGAAGCCGGCGAAGTAGCTGTCGGCGCGACCGCTATGAGCGGCCCGCTGACCTGGAGTTCGACATGTACCGCGATCAATCCGTCGGCCCCTAAGTGGCGCCATGATGAGGAACATCAAAATGCCGGCGCTGAGCTACCCAGACTCCTACCCACCGATCCCCGACCGGCGCGCCTCCCACCGGTCCTCGGCCCGGTTCTTCTACCTGGTCGACGCGATCGGGCGACTGCACGAGCCGACGCCAACACAGTTGCAGGCGCTGGAGTCGTCGTACCGCAGCACCGGTGAATTCCTGTCGGAGTGCCCGGAATTCCGTGGG
>CAZBKC010000314.1:2249-4376 GCA_964492345.1 uncultured Steroidobacter sp.
GGATCTCATGCAGCAGCCCACGGAATTCCGGGCACTCCGACAGGAATTCACCGGTGCTGCTGCATGAGATCCACGCTCATGGCTCCCGGCAACTGGGCACGCTCGTCAGGCCGATGGACGAGTCGCGCGAAGGGTTCGACATCGACCTCATTGCGCGCCTGCGTCAATTGGCGATGCGCAAGTATTTCGGCGCCACCGGCCCCACCCTTTTGCTCAACGATCTCTTCGCCGCCTTGGATCGCTATGCAAAGGCGCACGGCCTGCGCGTCCACCGCTGGGAGCGCTGCGTCACGCTCGAGTACGCCGGCGGCATGTTCGCCGATATCGCTCCGGTGATCGACGACCCCTCGGTCCTCGGCATCTACGGCGACACGCTCGGGCGCATCCCAGACCGCAGGCTGCATCTCTATGACCCGACCAACCCGAGAGGCTACGCATGGAGCTTCGACAAGGCGGCGGCGATCTCACCGAACTTCACGTCCAGCCTCGAGTTCGCGAAGGCGCTGAGCGCCGAGACCCGCGCCGACGTCGCGCCACTGCCTGCCGCCGAGGAGGTCTTTAATCGGCTGCTCAGCCGCCTGGTGCAGTTGCTCAAGTTGCACCGCAACGTGTCTTTCGGCGTGGCGGCCGGCGGCGACGACCTGTCGCCATCTTCGATCTTCGTCACAACGCTGGCCGCCGCGGCCTACACGGTCCAGGCGCCGCACCCGCACGACAGCCCGTTGGAGCTGCTACTCGACATCGTCGAGACCCTGCCCGATCACTTCGAGCGATCGGCGCAGCGGGACGGGTCGGAACACTGGTTCCTCGCCAACCCCTCCGCCCCGGGCGAAAACCTTGCCGCCGGGATGAACACCCCCGAGCGGCAGGCCGCCTTCGACTGGTGGCACCTGCGCGCCAAGACGCACTTGACCGAGGTCGTGGATGCGATCGAAGGCAACGCCGGCATGGACGTGTTGCTTTTGACGCTCGAACGCGCATTCGGCAAACGAGCGGCCCGCGCGATTCGAGATGACGAAGCGCAGCGGCGCCAAAGCAGCCGGCAGGTCGGGCGGGTCGCGCTGATCTCCGCTGCGACGGCGCCGATCGCCGCGACTGCGCGTGCGCACACCTTCTTCGGCGATTGATGCGCCCGCCGGTGCCCGCCCTGATACCGGCGCTGGCCAAGCGGGCGATCGAGCTTCGCAGATTGGGGCTGACCGGGTCGACGGTGCGCCTGGTGCGCGGCCGGGAGCTTCAATTTCGCTTCGCGATCTCGCCCAGCGGTTTCGGGCGCTACTACGAGTGCCTGTTGCGCATGCGGCCGGACTCACGCGCGCCGGACATGCTCGTGCTTGCGCCTGACCTTCGCGCGCTCGCCGGCGGGCATCCGATTCCGCACATCTACGAGCACTCCGGCCCCGGCGTGAAGCTCTGCCTGTGGTGGCCAAAGCAGCGCGAGTGGATTCCGCAGTTGAAGCTGACCGAGACCTACATCCCTTGGACTGCCGAGTGGCTTTGGTACTTCGAAGATTGGTTGACAACGCGCGAGTGGGCTGGTGGCGGCATGCACCCGGAGCCGCCGCGCAAGCGCCAGGTCTCTCGGCAACATCTCGTTGCTGCGGCATCGCACTGAAAGGCCAACGATGCCGCGATCGATCGAAGAGGGGTTCGAGGGCTTCCTCGCCAAACTGAAGGCCACAGCCCCGGAGTCCGATGCCGCCAAACGACACCGTGCGTCCATCGAGGCCTGCCTGAAGGGCAACTTCGGCTTGAAGCGCTTCGTGCGCATCGGATCGTTTGGCAACGGCACCAGCATCTCGGGCTACAGCGATGTCGACTATCTCGCATCGATTCCGACATCGCAGTTGACCGAGTCATCCACCTACTCGCTGATGAAGGTGCGTGATGCCCTGGACGCGAGATTTCCGCTCACGGGTGTTCGGGTGAACACTCCGGCGGTCGCGGTGCCGTTCGGGACCTACAGATCCGAGATTACCGAGGTCGTGCCGGCCGACTTCATCAACGAGGTTGACGGCTTCAAGATCTACGAGATCGGCGACGGCAACGGCGGCTGGATGCGCATCAGCCCCGACTCGCACAATCACTACGTCGCGCGCGTCGACGCCAGGCACGCCGGGCGCGTCA
>CAZBKC010000315.1:0-4373 GCA_964492345.1 uncultured Steroidobacter sp.
CATCACGCTGGGCGGCGGCATGGCCGTGCAGCGTGATGCGCAGCCGGCTGAAGTCCACCTCGGCGAAGCCCGGCGTATTGAGCAGCGCATTGAAGAGCGTGTTGACGCCGCTGAAGTAGGTGAAGGGATACTTCTTCAGCTCCTGCACGAACGCCGGGAAATCGCGCGGATTGGCGATCATGATGCTGCGCGCGCCGAACTTCACGAACACCATCCAGTTCGCGGTCAGCGCGAAGATGTGGTACAGCGGCAGCGCCGTGATGACGACGTCCTTGCCGAGCTGCACTTCCGAGCCGATCCAGGCGGCGGACTGCAGCACGTTCGCCACCATGTTGCGATGGGTCAGCATCGCGCCCTTCGACACGCCCGTCGTGCCGCCCGTGTACTGCAGGAAGGCGATGTCGGTGTGATCCAGCGGCACCGGCGCGAGCGGCAGATACTTTCCCTGACTCAGGGCCGTGTTGAACGAAATCGCGCCGGGCAGATGCCAGCGCGGCACCTGCCTGCGCACGTGCTTCACCACCAGATTCACGATCGACGATTTCGGCCAGCCGAGCCGATCGCCGACCTGCGTCGTGATGACGGTCTCGATGTTGGTCCTGGCGATGACCTGCTCGAGCGTATGGGCGAAGTTCTCGAGGATCAGGATGGCTTTCGCGCCCGAGTCGACCAGCTGATGTTCCAGCTCGCGTGCCGTGTACAGGGGATTGGTGTTGACGAGCGTCAGGCCCGCCAGCAGCGCACCGTACAGGGCAATCGGATACTGCAGCACGTTCGGCAGCATGATGGCGATGCGATCGCCCTTGTGCAGGCCGGCGCTTTGCTGCAGCCATGCGGCGAAATCGCGGGCCTGACGGCGATACTCGTCGTACGTCAGCGTCGTGCCCATGCTGGTGTACGCCGGCAGCGCGGCGAACTGCTCGCAGGCTTCGCCGACCAGTTGCTGGAGCGACGCATACTCGTCGGGATTGATTTCGGCGGGCACGCCCGGCGGGTAGTTCCTGAGCCAGATCTTGTTCATGAGTATCCCCAGCGATCCGATTATTTCTTGAGCTGGCGCGACAGCGTCGGCCAGATGATGTCCAGCAGGATCGGCTGCGCCTGCGCGTTCGGATGAATGCCATCGGCCTGCATCAGCTTGTCGTCCAGCGCGACGCTCTCCATGAATCCGTCGACGACCGGCACTGCGTACTTCTGCCCCAGCTCGCCGTAGAGTGCGTGAAACTGCGTCGTATACGCAGGTCCGTAGTTGGTCGGTATACGCATCGCCACCAGCACCGGCTGCGCGCCGGCCGCCCGCGTCTGCGCCAGCATGGCATCGAAGTTGTCGCGCACCTGTTTCAGCGGCAACCCGCGCAGTCCGTCGTTGCCCCCGAGTTCGATGATCACCAGCGCCGGTTTGTGCAGTTCGAGCGCCCGCGGCAGACGTGCCCGTGCCCCGCCCGTCGTTTCGCCGCTCACGCTGGCATTGACCACGCGGTATCCGTACCCTTGCCTGGCCAGTCGTTGCTGCAGCAGTGCGACCCACGTTGCATCGAGACTGACGCCGTAGCCGGCGCTCAGGCTGTCCCCCAGGATGAGAATGACAGGCGCGGGCGTCGCAGCCGATGCAGCAGCTGATAGCGACAGCCATCCGAACCAAATCGCGAGAGCGCACCTAAGAAGTAGCGGTTTCACAGCCGTTCTTCGTCAACCGATCGAGTCAGCACGCAGCATGAATCCAGGGACCTCGGTTCTCAGAGCCGAAAAGATCAGCCGGCAGGTTAGCAGTCCCGAAGGAACGCTGACCATCCTGGCAGAAGTCGATCTCGCGATTGCAGCCGGGGAAACCCTCGCCATCGTCGGCGCCTCCGGCGCGGGAAAGTCGACGCTGCTGGCATTGCTGGCCGGCCTCGACGAGCCTTCGAGCGGCCGCATCTGGCTGAATGGTGCGGAGATCAGCGCATTGAACGAGGACGGCCGGGCCGCGGTTCGTGCCCGCCACGTCGGCTTCGTGTTCCAGAGTTTTCATCTGGTGCCCTCGCTGACCGCCATCGAGAACGTCATGTTGCCCGTGGAACTCGCAGGCGGGCCGAACGCGCGCGAGGCGGCCAGGGAAGTGCTGGCCCGCGTCGGTCTTTCGCACCGTCTCGGCCACTATCCGCGGCAACTCTCGGGCGGCGAGCAGCAGCGCGTCGCGATCGCGCGTGCCTTCGTGACGCGTCCGGCGGTGCTGTTCGCCGACGAACCCACTGGCAATCTCGACGCCGTCACCGGCGAGCGCATCATCGAGCTGCTGTTCGATCTCAATCGTGAAGTACAGACCACCCTGGTGATCGTCACGCACGACCAGGCCATCGCACAGCGCTGCAGTCGCATCGTCCGCATCGAGGCGGGGCGGGTGGTGGCATGAAGAAGACCGGAGAGAAGATTTCACACAGAGATCACAGAGATCACAGAGTTGATCGGAAGGATTCGACGATCCGTCTGTCCTCTTTACTCTGTGATCTCTGTGATCTCTGTGTGAAACCTCTTCATTCTGGCGGCAACACATGAAGGCCTTGAAACTGGCACTGCTGGCGCTGGTGCGCGATGCCAAGTCGGGCGAGCTCGGCGTGCTGCTGTTCGCGCTGCTTGTTGCCGTGTCGGCGCTGACGGCCGTGGGTTTCTTCACGAGCCGCGTGAGTCGTGCGGTCGAGCAGCAGGCCGGTGAAGTGCTGGCGGCGGATCTGCGCGTGCGCTCCTCGAACGAGATCGATCGCGCCTATTTCGATCTGGCTCAGGGCAAGGGACTCGCGACGGCGGAGCTGGCGACGTTTCCCAGCGTCGTCATGCTCGATGAGGACAGCGCGCTCTCGGCGATTCGCGCCGTGTCGGCGCGGTATCCGCTGCGCGGTCGCGTCAAGGTGGCGGACCAGCCGTTCGGCACAGCTTACGAGGTGGATGAACTGCCCGGTCCGATGGAAATCTGGCCGGAGGCCCGGCTGCTGGCGCAACTCAATGCGAAGGTCGGCGATCGCGTCACCGTTGGCAGTGCCGAGTTCACCGTATCGAGAGTGCTGGACTACCGGCCCGATCAGGGTGCGGCCTTCGTCGACCTGGCGCCCTCGGTGCTCATGCGGCTCGAAGACCTGCCGGCGACGCGCCTGGTGCAGCCCGGCAGTCGCGTGACTTATGCCGCGCTGTTCGCCGGTGAAGCCCCTGCCGTCGCTTCGCTGAAGCAGGAACTGACGGTCCGCAAGAAGCCGGGTCAACGCATCGTCGATCTCGACGAAGCCAGCCCGCAGATCCAGTCGGCGATGGATCGTGCCGGTCGGTTCCTCAATCTGTCCGCACTCGTCACGCTGCTGCTGGCCGCGATCGCGGTTGCCATCGCGGCGCGGCGTTACGTCGCGCGGCACCTCGACACGGTTGCGCTGATGAAGAGCATGGGCGCGCCGCAGGCATTGGTGCTGCAGATCAGCGTGCTGGAACTCCTCGCGATCGGCCTGCTGGCGGGCATCGTCGGCACAGCCATCGGCTATGGCGCGCAGGCCGCGATCGGCGTGCTGCTCAAGGACCTGGTTCGCGGCGTGCTGCCACCACCGTCGCTCGATGCGATGTGGCTGGGCGGCATGACATCGGTACTGATCCTGATCGGATTCGCGCTCCCGCCGCTGCTGCAGTTGCAGCGTGTGCCGCCGGCCCGCGTGCTGCGGCGGAATCTGGAGCCGCCGCCACTGCGGTATGCAACCGTCTATGGGATGGCCATTGCAGCGCTGCTCGCGCTGCTGGCCTGGCTGCTGCGCGATGCAAAGTTGCTGATCTACGTGGTTGCCGCCACCGCCGCCACGTTCACCGTCCTGATGATCGCCGGCTGGCTGCTGGTGCGCGTGCTTTCGCGACTGCGCGGCAGCGTCGGGGTGGCGTGGCGCTATGGCATGGCGAACATCGCACGTCGCGGCCGCGACAGCGTCATCCAGATCGTCGCGTTCGGGCTCGGCCTCATGGTGCTGCTGCTGCTGGCGCTCGTGCGCAACGACCTGATGGAGGACTGGCGCGCCAGCCTTCCTGCCGATGCGCCCAACTACTTCATGATGAACATGAGGCCGGACCAGGGCGAACCGGTGCAGCAGTTTCTGGCCGGGCACGGCGTCCCGGCGCCGACGCTCGTGCCGATGATTCGCGCCCGGCTCACCGGCATCAACCAGGAAGATACCGCGCAACTGAAAACCGCGAACGACCAGGCACGCGACTTCCTCGATCGCGAAGCCAATCTCACCTGGGCCCGCGATCTGCAATCGGACAACCGCGTCGTCGCAGGTCAGTGGTGGTCGCAGGATGCCAGTGGCGATGCGCAGGTCTCGGTCGAAATCGAACTGGCGCAGTCGCCGAGCTTCAGCCGCAGCGACTGC
>CAZBKC010000316.1:0-224 GCA_964492345.1 uncultured Steroidobacter sp.
GCTCGATCTTGCCCAGGTACTCACCGAACTGGGCCGCCTGCAATGCAATGACGTGCTGGTCGAGGCGGGTCCGACCCTCGCCGGGGCTTTCATCGAAGCCGGATGGGTGGATGAACTGATCGTGTACATGGCGCCGATCCTGCTGGGACCCGATGCGCGTCCCATGCTGCGATTGCCGCGGCTGGAACAGCTGGCCGATCGCGTACAATTCGCGCTCCAGCGCA
>CAZBKC010000316.1:270-4354 GCA_964492345.1 uncultured Steroidobacter sp.
GGGCTCCGATGTGAAGCTCGTGCTGCGGCCGCAGCCACGAACCCGATAGCCGACCCCTCTCATGAAACTCAATTCGATCGACGAAATCCTGGCCGATATCCGCGCCGGCAAGATGGTCATCATCATGGACGATGAGGACCGCGAGAACGAAGGCGACCTGGTGATGGCTGCCGAATGCGCGCGCGCCGAAGACGTCAATTTCATGGCGCGCTATGCGCGTGGGCTGATCTGCCTCACGCTCACGGGCGATCGCTGCCGGCAGTTGCGCCTGCCGTTGATGGTCAGCCATACCCATCTGGATCACGCCACCAACTTCACGGTGTCGATCGAGGCGGCCGAAGGGGTGACGACGGGCATCTCCGCGCACGATCGCGCACAGACCATCCGCGCCGCAGTGAAGCGCGATGCGCGTCCGGAGGATCTGCGCCAGCCGGGTCACATCTTTCCGCTGATGGCCCAGGCCGGCGGCGTGCTGACGCGTGCGGGTCACACGGAAGCGGGTTGCGATCTGGCGCGCATTGCCGGCATGGAACCGGCGGCTGCCATCGTCGAGATCCTCAACGAGGACGGCACGATGGCCCGTCGCCCGGATCTCGAGAAATTCGCGCAACTCCATCAGTTGAAGATCGGCACCATCGCCGATCTGATTCGCTACCGGCTCGAAACCGAGCGTTCGGTGGAACGGATATCGGAGCAACAGATCCAGACCGAGTCCGGTCCGTTCCAGATGTTGTGCTACGAGGATCACGTCAATCGCACGGTTCACCTGGCGCTGGTGAAAGGCACGCTCGACGGCGACAGGATTCCGCTGGTGCGCGTGCACGTGAAGGACACGCTGCGTGACGCCGTGGGTGTTCAGAGCGAATTGCTCGGCTGGCCCCTGCGGTCTGCGATGCAGCGGGTTGCTGCTGACGGGCAAGGGGTCGTCATCATCCTGCGACCCGAGGAAACGGCGCGTGACCTGATGGACGCCGTCCAGTCGCTGACCCATGTCGATCCGGCGGCGACAGCGCGACCGCCAGGCGCGCGCGTGTTGCGCACCTACGGAATCGGAGCGCAGATCCTGCGCGATCTCGGCATCTCCCGCATGCGGGTCCTCTCGGCTCCCAAGCAGATGCATGGTCTGTCGGGCTTCGGGCTGGAAGTGGTGGAGTATGTGGATGGGTGAAGCGGGCTGCTGGGCGCTGGGCTCTGGCCAGAATCCAGAGCATCGGCATGAGGTTGCGGATCCGAAGTCGCTATACTTGCGCGCCATCACGTTGTCCTCCCTCTGAACCGAGCCCAGCAGCCCAGTTACCCAGCAGCCCATGGATATCAAAACCCTCGAAGGCGATCTGCAAGTTCGCGAACTGCGCTTCGCGGTCCTCGCGTCGCGATTCAATGACTTCATCGTCGAACAGCTCGTGCGCGGCGCCGTGGACATGCTCAGGCGGCACGGGGCGAGCGACAAGCAGATCGAAATCGTGCGCGCACCCGGTGCCTTCGATCTTCCGGTTGTCGCGCGCAGGCTCGCGCTGAGCAAGCGCTATGACGCCATCATCGCCCTCGGCGCCGTGATCAAGGGAGCCACAGCTCACTTCGATTACGTCGCGGGCGAATGCGCCGGCGGGCTGGCGCGTGTCGCCAACGATACGGGTATTCCAGTCGCGTTCGGCGTGCTGACGACGGATACCATCGAACAGGCCGTGGAGCGTGCCGGTACGAAGGCGGGCAACAAAGGTGCCGATGCCGCGGTCACTGCCATCGAACTCGCCAACCTGCTGCGCAAGATCGAGCAGTAAACGTCCATGCCTGGCGGCTCGCCAGCGCTCGACCATCACAACATGACCAGCACGCCTGAAAAGAAACGTAACCGCGGCACTCGCGCACGCTCGGTGGCGCGCAAGCTGGCCATGCAGGCGCTGTATCAGTGGCAGCTCACGGGGCAGTCGGCGGCCGATATCAATCTGCAGTTCCTCGCGGACGAAGAGTCCGACGGCGCCGACAAGGAATATTTCACCGAAGTGCTCAAGGGCTGTGTCGCCGGCAGCGAGAAGATCAACAGCGTGCTGAAGCCGTTCGTCGATCGTCCGCTCGAACAGCTCGATCCGGTCGAAACCGCCATCCTCATGATCGGCACGTACGAACTGCTCAATCGCACCGAGATTCCCTATCGCGTCGTCATCAACGAAGGCGTCGATCTGTGCAAGCGCTTCGGCGCCACGGACGCACACAAGTACGTCAATGCGGTGCTCGACCGCGCTGCGCACGACATCCGGGCGGCAGAGACGAAGTAACCTCAAAAGACCACAAGAGAAGGGCCGCAAAAGACCGCACAAAAGAAAAGGTATTTTCAGGAGAAGAACCCTTTCTTTTATGCGGTCTTTGCGGCCTCTTCATTCTTGCTCTGGTGCCCTCTGCGGTTAACCTTGACCACATGAGCCTCGGCGAATTCGACATCATCGCCCGGTACTTCAAGCGCAACGGCGGGCGTGGCGACGTCCTGCTGGGTATCGGTGACGATGCCGCGGTCGTGGCAACCCCCGCCGATCGTCGTCTTGTCGTCGCGCTCGATACCCTCGTCGAAGGTGTGCACTTTCCTGCCGGGACGGCGGCTGCGGATATCGGCTATCGCGCGCTCGCGGTGAATCTCAGCGACATGGCGGCGATGGGTGCCGCTCCTTCGTGGATGACCCTCTCGTTGTCGCTGGGCGAGTCCGATGCACAGTGGCTCGAAGGATTTTCATCGGGTCTGTTCGAACTGGCGCAGCGCTTCGATGTTGCGCTGATCGGCGGCGACACGGTCAAGGGTCCGCTGGTGATCAGCGTGCAGATTGCCGGGCTGGTGGAAGCCGACCGCTGGCTGACCCGCAGCGGTGCGCGTCCGGGCGATCTCGTCCATGTCTCGGGTACACCCGGCGAGGCGGCGGCGGGGCTGGCGCTCATTCAGCGCGGGGATGGCAACTCTGCGGCAGCGGAACATCTGCGTCAGCGATTCCTGCGGCCCGAGCCGCGCGTCTCGCTGGGCCGGCAGTTGCGGTCCTTCGCGACGGCGGCGATGGACGTGTCGGATGGATTGCTGACCGATCTCGACAAGCTGTGTGCGGCGAGCGGCCGCGGTGCGCAGATCGACATCGATCGACTGCCGGCGTCGGCTGCGATGCGACAGCTTTTCGAGACCGATGCCGGTATCGATTTTGCGCTCGCGGGCGGCGACGACTACGAACTGCTGTTCACGGTCGCGCCGGAAGATGTTGCGCGGGTCCCCGCGTCGTGTACCTGCATCGGGCGCATCGAGTCGGGTGCCGGTGTTTCGTGTCTGCGCGGCGGTCAGCCCTTCGACCCGAGACGCCGCGGCTACGATCACTTTTCGGCACAGGGCGCATCATGAAGTGGACAGCCGAGCCGCGTCTGCTGCGCGAGCCCGTGCACCTGCTCGCATTCGGTTTCGGGGCCGGCCTGCTACCCGGTGCGCCGGGGACGTTCGGTACACTGATCGCGATTCCCATCGTCGCGTTCGTCATGCACTTCGGCTGGCAGGTTCACGTCGCCTTTGCAATCGCGGCATGTGTGACCGGTGTCTGGATTTGCGGCGAAAGTGCGCGGCGGCTTGGCGTGCACGATCACTCCGGCATCGTCTGGGACGAGATCGCCGGATTTGCCATTACGATGCTGGCAGTGCCGTCGAGCGCATGGTACTGGTGGGTGGCGGGCTTTGCGCTGTTCCGCTTTTTCGACATCGTAAAGCCCTGGCCGATCCGCGAGGCCGATCACAGACTCCGCGGGGGACTGGGAATTATGCTCGATGACGTATTGGCCGGTGTGTTTGCGGCCGCGTGTCTTCTCCTCCTGACCGTCGTCGTCGAGTCATAAGAACTTCCGGTGAAGTCTCCTTCGAGCAACCTGATGGCCCAGCGTCCCGCGACACGCGAGCAGCGCGCTCCCGACAAGGTCGGCAAGTACGTCATCGTCAAGGAAGTGGGGCGAGGCAGCACCGGCGTCGTCTACCTTTCGCACGACCCGTACTATCGCCGCGACGTCGCGATCAAGGTCTACAACCTCGAGTCCCACGACGAGGATCGCGCACGCGTCACGCGCAAGATGT
>CAZBKC010000317.1:0-4352 GCA_964492345.1 uncultured Steroidobacter sp.
TTGTAGTCGCCCCGCCGAGCCAGACAGGTGAATGACCAAGTGTCTCCGGCGCCGGCTTGTCCCCACAAGCTGTCCCCCGACTAGGCGCCGGAGATTTCACTCAGGGACCCTTGGGATGGCATATTGCGGTGCAGTTTTTCGAGAATGGCCATGGCAGACAAGCTCCTAATCACAACCCTCGCATTGGCCGGCATCGTGAACCTGGCCTGGATCGCCCTGTTGGCCTACGGAGCCATCACTTATTTTTAAGGCCTGTACGAAGCCGACCCGCTCAAGGTCGAGAATCGAATTATGATCAATTCACCTATCAGGCGCGCCTGGCTGTTCCTGCTTGACCACCAACTCGGCATTGCGTTTGAACGTGCTGATGGGTCCAGAGGAAAGTTCGCCACGATCGACCCGTGGCACCCCGAGTTCAAATCGGCCTTCAAGGCCATGTCGTTAACCGACCAGCGCACGCTCAGAGCAGAACTGGACGAAAACGTCCTGCGGAGACCCGAGAGGCGCGCCGACAGTAATCACTAGCGGATAACCTGCGTAAACGCCACGTTCCACACGACTTGCAGACTGGCGGTTGTGCGGGTTAAATTCTTCGACCCCGGTCGGAGCGCCCGAAATGCTTTCAGCCTACCTACTTGGACTGGCTACCATCCCGGCCATTGCATGTAGACGCCGTAAAAGCCTTTATAAAACCCCTCGATAAACAGGGTCGGATACCCGCCAGTAGTCCGAGCTTTGCCAAGACCAATGTGATTGGCTTGTCGGATGCCAGAGTTGACATCACTCCACGTTACGCACGTCGACCAGAAGCAGCAGGAAGAGTGCCGCCATCGCCACCGATGCGATCACCTCACTACGATGGCCGGTAACATGCTGGCGGGCCGCCATCGGCTCATTACGGCTTCGCGGTTGTGCGAGACAGCAGCGTTAAGGGCGCTGCCGCACGGGCCCCGTTGCGAGCCGTGAGGGAGGTGATCGACCATGCGAAAGCGTGGCCGTTCGCCGGAGCATGTCCTTGTTCGGAAACATGCGCGTTGGATGCACAGGAAGCGTCTGTCCGTGCGAAAGCACAAGAAAGGCGCCGACCCGGACGTCCACGCGAAACCGTCCGATCGACAGACACACTTCGGTTTCTACTGACGGGGTTCACAGCCACGTCAGGCCGGTGGCGGCCCACCAACTCCGGAGAGGTCAATGGAAGAAGATGATGCTGAGATTGTGCACCCCTTGACGAAACTGTCGTTGGGGCTGAGCGCCGATGCGGCGGCGCTTTGGATTGAATACGAGGGCGGCAGCCTTGCGGTATCGGCCAGGGCCGACACGCTGCGGGAAGTGGCAAAGATGCTGATCGAAGCTGCAGACAAGCTCGATCAGGTGAAGCTGAATTGATGTGTGAGATGCCGTTCATGACGACACACCTGGATTGCGGGCAAAACCGCCGTCAGCCCTTGCCGACTCACCGGTTTTTCGCCGGTCATGGTAGATGTGATTGGTGCGGGAGGCGGGCACGACACCGCCTCCCGCTGAACCGATGTCACCCTTTGGAGAATTGCCGTGACCGATTTCGTCGGAAAGGCTGCTTGGGACATCGAGTGCCCGCACTGCAGCCAGAAGTTCAAAACCACGCTCGCCGAGCTGGAGAAG
This sequence comes from uncultured Steroidobacter sp., assembly GCA_964492345.1. Taxonomy (GTDB): domain Bacteria; phylum Pseudomonadota; class Gammaproteobacteria; order Steroidobacterales; family Steroidobacteraceae; genus Steroidobacter. The sequence goes on from CAZBKC010000317.1 coordinate 1,645, forward strand.
GATCCGCTGCTCACCTGCCAAATTTGCGGGGGCGAGGTACAGATCGATACCCATGGCACCGGACGTCAGGCCGCCGACGCGGTCCGAAAGGTCGAGAAGTCCTGGGACAATCTCCAGGCTACGATCGGCAAGCGCCGATAGCCGGCACGACAGCTCGCTCACGTCTGGGTGCGTGCCGAAACGCAGTGAGAGTGTCGCCATACCGTTCATGACGACACCCCTGCAGCGGGGATTGACCTTTCAGACGGCCGAGTTCTGCCTCAAGATCCGCGATCTGGAGGGACAAGGCATGGTTGATATCAGTGCAATTGCTGGCGCTGTTGGCGCGCTCATCCGGCCGGACGGCCACCGATCACGTTGCCGTTGCTACCGCGCGATCGATAGCCCTGCCCGCTCTCCGGCTGCGCGTATAAATTCCACGGCCCCTGAACGAACAGCGGATGCGTCTGAGCAAAAGCGGGAGCGCTCACGCACGCAATGAATGCGCACGCGGCGACAAGGGATCGCAGCATGAAGCACCTGATGGTTAAAGAGGGAGAGACCGGCCCCAGGGCTCAGCCCGGCTTGATCACGCACGCGTGATGTGCAAATTATTCAGCGCTGGTTGTGCTCAAACATTGCAAAGCGCTGCCCCATGCTCCGCGACAATGACGTCCCCCAAAGCGCGACGCTCTCCATCCTCGCGGTGCCTTTGATTCCGCTTCTCGTCTGGATCGCCTGCCTGCTCCTGGGTGCAGGCTGGAATGGTCGGACTCGTTTGAGGTCGAAGCCCGCAATGTTGGCGGGCTTGCTCACACCCACGCTACGTGGATAGGATATTGGCGTTCCACCCAGAACAGCGCCCCGGCATCGAATCCCCCAACTGCTGAGCAACCCGATGCCGGGGCGTCTTTATCTGAGCGCATCAAATTTTGGTGCCGATCGGTTCATATCCCAAATGGGGTATGCGCACGATCAACAGCCCCGTTGGATAAATCGACAGCTACGCATCGGGCAGCGGTTGCGCGCTTGACCGCAGTACAATCGCGTGCCGTAATTGTGGTGCGGCTGCGGAGACTTCGTTCATGAGCGGATTGCGTACCCTTGCGGTGTGATCGTGCAAGACAAAGCGCGCCTGCGAAGTAAAACGATCTGGATGCTTACACTCGCTGCCCTGACAGCGCTTTGGATCTGGTGCCTAGGGCTACTGATCCTCGTTTGACGGCGCATCGCTGCTCTCCGGCTAATTTGGGGCGGAGTAGCTTCCCGCGGGATGAAATTGCAAATCTTGCATTGCAACAGAGTTGCTTCATGGCTGAAACCAACGAGCATCAAAGAGTGACACAATCCTTTTTCTGACAGTGCTTTTCGTGCCGCTCACCCTATGGATGCGACCCCTGCTTACGGCGTAGGCTGGCTCATGGGCTTGGTCTGAGCCACGTCCCATCCCCCAAGCGCTAATCCTGTGTTAGCGGTGAACTTGCGCGCCAAGTTTGAGGCGTCACCTGCATCCGGGCAACGCTCCTGTCGTCCCGTTTCGATTGAGCGAAAGCAGGCTCGCTCAGCGCGGACGCGAGCACCGCCAATTAAAGCCCCTTCCCCATTCCGATTTCCTCGCGCGGGTCTATCGCCGTGACCTATGCGGTGCTTCAGCAACTTTGCTTGTGCAGAGCGTGATCGTTCTGCTGATCGGAATCATATGTTGGCGGACCATGCGGGATCTGACTTCCATCTTGAGCCGGAGCTAGTCTTTCTGACGCGTCTCGGGCTCGTTCATGAGCTGATCTTGAATACTGCGCGAGTTTGCGACGACGCGCCTGAATTCGTCGCGGTCGATCAGCACCCGGGTCAGGCGCCAGCTAAAGTTGCCGAGCTCCAAAATGAGGGATGCCGGCATAGCCGTGCCATCCGAAGCAGGCTTGAACCGGGCGTGGAACACGCTCGGCGACACGAAGCTGTAAGCGCCGATGATTTCGTCGAAGGGGCTATCAAGGCCCTTCGTGTGCATCGCTATCTCGCTGGGGTTGACATAACCGTCAATCATCCGGTCAACGATCGCGCCGCCCATCATGGCGCCGAGCGCTGCGAAGGCGCCTTCCTGCTTGCTGGTCGCCTCCTGCACGATAACGGCTGTGAAGTCCGACCTCAGCCCCGATCGCAGCCGATCCCAATCGACCAGTGCTTCCGATGTCGCAGCGTCGCCCGCGATCAGCGCTGCGTGGATCGAAGTAGGCGTTCGTACAGAACCCAACGGTCATCGTTTTCGCCCGATTTTTTCTGACATCTTGTCTGAGCCACGGTTATCCGCTGGGGCCGCGCTTTAAGGTTAAGTGTTCTTACCGATTAACTCGCTCGCTGGATGCGCTATAATCAAGCTCATTTTTGACGTTTCACCCATTTGATACCGCACGAGCCCGATTTGATGGCGAACACTCAAATGGCAAGAACCTCACGAGAATTAGCTGAGCTAGTGGCTTCTCGTCTCCGCATTCCTGGCGCATTTGTATCGGTACACCCTTCCGACAGCTTGGGCTGGACTGCAAGCGTTGTAACACGACCTGGTGCAACACTCCTCGCTCAGCACCTAGTCGACGAGATCTCATCTGAACTGCGCAATCAATATTCCTTGCGTTCTGACTAACCGCTCTCGGGTTGTCGCCCTCTCACGACACCAAGAGATCACAGGTCCACCCCTTTCGTCGCATCCGTCAGTTGCTTGTCGACGAAGG
>CAZBKC010000318.1:0-3272 GCA_964492345.1 uncultured Steroidobacter sp.
GCTTCGCCGGAGAAGATCTCGCCTTCGGCGAAGCCTCGATGGTGTTCGCACCGGCCGTCATGGGCGAGATCGGCATTGCGCCGCGCCACGCGCCGCTGCTGACGACGCTCAAGCCGGGCGAAGTTCGCGTGCAGACCCCGGGTGGCGAAGAGCAGTTCTTCTATGTGTCGGGTGGTGCGATCGAAATCCAGCCGCACGTGGTGACCGTTCTCGCGGACACGGCGTTGCGTGCGAAGGATCTCGATGAGGCCGCGGCGTTGAGCGCCAAGCAGGCTGCCGAGGAAGCGCTGCGCAATCGCGGTGACACGATCGACAGCGCCAAGGCCCAGGCCGAACTGTTGCGCGCCGCGGCTCAGCTGAAGATGCTGGAGAAGCTGCGGAAGATAAAACAGTAGCTCCCAGAGGCTGCTGGGTACTGGGCTCTGGGCTGCTGGCCAGAGCACGATGAAGAATGCGTCCTTCACGGGCGCATTTTTGTTTGCGGCTCATTCGATCGTTGTAGCCACATGGATCAAGGATCTAGAGTCTACCCATGAGCATCCATTCATCTTCCGGCCAGAGCCCAGCGCCCAGCGCCCCGCAGCTCCGCGGCAGCGCCTCGCCTCTCTCCATCGTCATCCTTGCCGCCGGCCAGGGAAAACGGATGAAATCCGACCTGCCGAAAGTGCTGCAGCTTCTTGCGGGACAACCTCTGTTGTCTCATGTGCTGGACACGGCAAAGTCGCTCGGTGCGGACGCGATTCATGTGGTCTACGGGCATGGCGGAGACCAGGTTCGCGAACGCCTGGTCAAGGAGCCGGTGAACTGGGTGTTGCAGGCGGAACAGCTCGGCACGGGTCATGCCGTCGCACAGGCAATGCCGCATATTCCCGACGATCATCGGGTTCTGATTCTCTACGGCGACGTGCCGCTGATCCGCAAATCTTCGCTGGAACAATTGCTCGAGTGCAGCAGCGAAAAATCCCTGGGCCTGCTTACGGTGATTTTGTCCGATCCGACGGGCTACGGTCGTGTCGTACGCGACGGTGCCGGCAACGTCGTGCGCATCGTCGAACAGAAAGATGCGAACACGAAAGAACGCGCCATCAACGAAGGCAACACGGGCTTGATGGCCATGTCGGCAGCTTCGCTGCGCAAGTGGCTCGCCTCGCTGAAGAACGACAATGCGCAGGGCGAGTACTACCTCACCGACATCATCGTGATGGCCGTGCGGGAGGGCACAAAGATCGGCGCGGTCGTGGCACCCACGGAAATGGAAGTGCTGGGCGTGAACGACAAGGTTCAGCTCGCGCAGCTCGAAGCCGCGCTGCGCGCAGAGCGCGCGACACAGCTCATGCTGCACGGTGTGACTCTTGCCGATCCCGCACGGATCGATATTCGCGGCAACGTGACGGTTGGCCGCGATGTATTCATCGACGCGAACGTCGTGCTGGTCGGGGATGTGCATCTCGGCGATCGTGTCCGGATCGGACCGAACAACTACCTGAAGGATTGTCGTATCGACGCCGATACGGAAATTCATCCGAACTGCGTCATCGATCGGGCGACCGTCGGTTCGCGTAATTCGATCGGGCCGTTCGCACGCCTGCGCCCGGATGCAGTGCTTCACGAAGACGTCCATATCGGCAACTTCGTGGAAGTGAAGAAGAGCGAGCTGGGTGCGGGCACCAAGGCCAATCACCTGACCTATCTCGGTGATGCGACAGTCGGCCGGAAGGTCAATGTCGGCGCGGGAACCGTGACCGTAAACTACGATGGCGTGAACAAGCACCGGACCGAGATTGGCGATGGCGCCTTCATCGGCTCGGGGTCCATGCTGGTCGCACCCGTGAAAATCGGCGCCAACGCCAACACCGGCGCCGGCTCGACCATCACCAGGGAAGCGCCGGAGGGCAAGCTGACGCTCGCGCGCACACGTCAGGTGACCATCGAAGGCTGGAAGCGGCCGGAGAAGAAGTAAGGCCGCAGACCGCAGGCGGCAGGCTGTAGCCAGAGAAGAGGGGCCGGCAAGCCGACCGTGTGAGTCGACAAATGTGATCGCTCCGTCGCAATCCTCCCCGGCCTCTTCGGTACAATCGGTCCAAACAGTCGCGCGCGGCGCTTCTGACCTGCAGCCCACAGCCCAGAGTCTCTCCCATGTGCGGAATCGTCGGCGCGATCGCTGATCGCAACATCGTCCCGATACTGATCGAAGGGCTGCGGCGTCTCGAATATCGTGGCTACGATTCGGCGGGCGTTGCGGTGCTGAATGCGGACGGCCATCTGCGCCGCATGCGCACTGTCGGCAAAGTGAAGGTGCTGCAGGACGCCATTGCAGAGACACCGACCGAGGGGCAGCTCGGCATCGCGCACACGCGCTGGGCGACACACGGCGTGCCATCCGAGCGCAACGCCCATCCGCACATTTCGCGCGACGGCATCGCCATCGTCCACAACGGCATCATCGAAAACCACGAAGAATTGCGCGACGAGCTGACCAATCTGGGTTACGTCTTCACTTCGGAGACGGATACCGAGGTCATCGCGCATCGCATCCATCATCACAAGAAGAAGCTCGGAGATATTTTCCGCGCGGTCCGCGCGACAGTTGCCGAGCTCGAAGGCGCGTATGCGTTGGCAGTGGTTTCCGAGGACGACCCGGACAAGATAGTGCTCGCTCGCGCCGGCTGTCCGGTCGTCATCGGTGTCGGCCAGCACGAGAACTTCGTCGCCTCGGACGTGTCGGCCCTGTTGCCCGTCACCAGAAACTTCATTTTTCTGGAAGAAGGCGACGTTGCGGAGGTCGCTCGCGAGGGCGTTCGTGTACTCGACAGCGAAGGCAATACGGCGCATCGCCCGGTTCGCGAAAGCGCACTGTCGGCGGACGCCGCGGAGAAGGGCGACTACCCGCACTTCATGCTCAAGGAAATCTTCGAGCAACCCCGTGCCATCGCGCAGACGCTCGAAGAACGTGTCGCCGGCGGCAAGCTGCTCGAAGCGGCCTTCGGTCCGCTGGCATCAGAGGTATTCCGTCGTACCGAAGCGGTGCAGATCGTCGCCTGCGGCACGAGCTATCACGCCGGTGCCGTCGCGAAGTATTACATCGAGCAGATCGCACGCCTGCCGTGCTGGGTCGAAATTGCGAGCGAGTATCGCTATCGCAATCCTGTCGTACCGAAGAACACGCTGTTCGTCACGATCTCGCAATCGGGTGAAACCGCCGACACGCTGGCCGCACTGCGCATGGCCAGGCAGTCGGGCTACCTGTCTTCCCTGTCCATCTGCAACGTGCC
>CAZBKC010000318.1:3282-4339 GCA_964492345.1 uncultured Steroidobacter sp.
GTTCGCTCGTCCGGGAATCAGAGCTGGTGTTGCTGACACGCGCCGGTCCCGAGATCGGGGTCGCTTCCACCAAGGCTTTCACTACGCAACTGTCGGCACTGGGCATGCTCGTAGTTGCACTGGCCAAGTTCAACGGCGCGGATGCGGAGCGTGAACGAGGACTCGTACAGCGATTGATCGAAATCCCGGGTCTCATCGAGAAGACGTTGCATCTCGAACCGACCATCAAGGAACTGGCAAAGCGATTCGCCGACAAGCATCACGCGCTCTTCCTTGGCCGCGGCCAGATGCATCCGATCGCGATGGAAGGCGCGCTCAAGCTCAAGGAGATTTCCTACATTCACGCCGAAGCCTATGCGGCGGGCGAACTGAAGCACGGTCCGCTCGCACTCGTCGATGACGACATGCCCGTCATTGCAGTCGCTCCGAACAACGATCTGCTGGAGAAGCTGAAGTCGAATCTGCAGGAAGTGCGTGCCCGCGGCGGTGAACTGTATGTCTTCGCCGATCCCGACTCAGGCATGCAGTCTTCCGATGGCGTCACCGTGATCACGATGCCCAAGCACGTCAGTCACTTCCAGGCTTCGGCGGTGTACAGCGTACCGCTGCAACTGCTCGCCTATCACTGCGCCATCCTGCGCGGCACGGATGTGGATCAGCCGCGGAATCTCGCGAAGTCGGTTACTGTGGAGTAGCTCGACGGTGGGAAGCTCCAATAGAGTCGTGTCATCGACAAATAGTCCTTCCAATGCACGTTAACTAGCGCCGGCAGCACCGGCCTCATCGCGTCGCGCATTCGGAACGGATGAGGGTTCGTTGGGCCGTCGCGGCCTGTGGCCACATAGCCCAGGAGCCTGCCGCTGCAACATAGCTACAACTCTTCCGCTTCTTGTCCCAAATGCGGCTCGCGACGATTTACGAACCTTCATTTATCAAAGGCTTGGGAGGCCGGGGCATCCAAACCAACGATCAGCGCTACAACTCTTCCGGTTCCGCTCTGTTCCCCCGCATTGCTTCACGAAAAATGTTACCGGGCTGAGTCGTTGCCTCATGTGAA
>CAZBKC010000319.1:0-4330 GCA_964492345.1 uncultured Steroidobacter sp.
CCTTTCTGTTTTCTTCCCCTCCTCCGCTTGCGGGGGAGGGGAAGAAAACAGAAAGGCCCGTGCGCTTAACGCAGTGCCATTGGTCTAAGGCCGGCCCCAGAGGAAGACCAGGGACGTCAGCTGGCGTCCGGCTGCTCCGCCAGCAATTCGTTCACCTGCCGCGTGAACTCCTGCACGTACTCGTCATAGTGCTGCCCCGTGGCCGGTCCATTGAACCCGGTGTGTACGTCGCGGATCCTTCCGGCGCGATCGACGAGGATGCTGGTCGGATAGCCGTACACGCCGCTGAGCGTCGGCAGTTTCCGTTCGGGATCTTCATCGTCGGCGACGCCGGCGATCAACGTGGGGTAGTTGATGTGCAGGTCGCGCCGATAGCTGCGGACGGCTGCCGCGGCTTTCATGAACTCGCCGTGCCGCTCGAACATCAGCGCGATGACCTCGAAGCCGCGGCCCTGGTATTCGCTGTAGAACGGAACGAGGAAGGCAGCTTCGTCGTGACAGTTCGGACACCAGGTGCCGCCGAGCGTGACGAGTACCACCTTGCCGCGAAATCGTTCGTCGCTCAGCGAGACTGGCTTGCCGTCGACGTCATTGAACGTGAAGTCGAAGCGGTCGGACTTCAGGGTCGTGGCAATGTGTTCAAGTTCGGCGTTCTCGTTGCGCCGCGCGGCAACCTTCTCGTGACTCTTCAGTCCCTGCCAGTAGTCGCCCACCAGCGAGCCGTTCTCCACGCGCAGCCTGTAGAGATAGGCGAGGCCGCCCGCGAACGTCGACAGTTGCAGATCGTCGCCGTGGACCTGGCCTTCGAGAAACCGATGATCGCCTGTCGGCGTCATGACGGTGCCCGTCACGCGATCATGGCTTTGTTCGAAGATCGCGACGCCTGCCGAAGTCCTGCCTGCGTCGTCCGTAAACGTGACTTCCCAGCGACCCGATACGTCCGCATTGTCCGTCGCTGAGTCGGGATAAAAACGCCATGTTTCGCTCAGCACGGCCTTGAACGCAATGACCTGCTCGACGCCGCCGGCCTTGATCAGCGTGACGTCACCTTCGAGACGATCGCGATGCATCGTCGCACGCAACGAATTCTCGTAGCCGGGAAACACGGCTGACAGCTCGCCGTCCTTCAGCGTGACATTCGGTACGCGCGTGCGCTCGGCGCCGTTCATGAGATACAGCACCACGCCGTCCTTCTCGCGCGCGACTTCCAGACCGATCGGTGCCGGTCCGCCCGGCAACTCGAGCGTTGCGCGATAGTGGCCCGCCACCGGCTCCGCGACTTTGCTGCTGCATGCACCCAGCAGCAGAGCGAATACGGTCAGACCGAAGCGTGAGCCGAACGAACGGACGACGTGAATCATGTAGCGGTTCCGGAAAGTGGTGTAGTAGGCAGCTACAAGCGCTGATCAAGGTTCTTATCGTCATTCCCGCGCAGGCGGGAATCCATCTGAATCAGAAAGAAGGATTGGATCCTCGCCTGCGCAGGGATGACGACTGAGACTGAGTCAGTCTGATCATGTCATGCGGCCCCCTCATCCCACCCACACCAGCGCCAGAACATTCACATCGATATCCGACTTGCGCGGCTTGATCTGTACGCGATCGACCGCTGCTACGGCCGGATCGAACTCTCCCTGCAGTCGGCTGGTTTCCTGCTCGAACTCATTTTCCAGATCGGCGTAGCGCTGCTTCAGCACTTCGAGACTTTCCTGCGCGCGCGTGACGTCCTCGCTCTCGCGGCCGATGCGACCTGCGCTGCGTGCGGCTGTACCGACCCGACCCACATTGCCGACGCTGATTTTCTTGCGCCCGAGGAACGCACCGAGAATCGACGTGCCGATGTTGATGGCCGTGGACACCTTCTGCTGTGACAGCTGCGAACTTTCGCGGGCCACGCGGTCCTCGGCACGCCGGATCTGATCCTGCAGCGTCGTGAGTCGCGGCGCGTATTTCCTGCGCAGGGCTTCGACGGTCGCATCGCGTTTCTCGCGCAGATTGAGCGCGATACGCGCACGGAAGTCTGCTTCGGACATGCCCGCAGCGGAAGTTGCGCCCACCGCGGTGCTGCGGAAGACATCGAGGCTCGCGGACTCGTGCACATGCGATTCGAGCTGCTTGCGCCAGGACTTGAAACTATCGGCCCGCAGCAGCGGTGCGGCAATCTCCGCGTAGGTCGCAGCAGGGGGTGCCGACTTCTGCAATTGATCCTTGAGATCGCCGCCGGTCGCGGCCTGCGACCACTGCGGTCCACTGTCGTCTTCGACCGGGACGAGATAGGAGCGCGTTTCCCATGCATCGATGCCGGCCGGTGCATTCACGAAATGCAGGCGCACCTGGCCTAGTAAGTGCGGGACGTAGCGGGTGCCGGTGGTGCGGGTGAGGTAGAACTCGTCGATGCCGGCAGGAACGACGGGTTTGGTGCTGACTTCGGAAGGTGCCCCCACCCCAGCCCTCCCCCGCATTTGCGGGGGAGGGAGTGAAGAGGCGGCGGGAGAAAGTTTCGCGATCTCCGGCAACGTCAGCGGTCCGCGCAGATACGACAGTGCCCAGCGCGTGCGGAACAGCACCGGCTCATCGTCGTGCGCATTGCGCATCAGGAAGACTCGGCCGGTGAGATTCGCGAGCAGCGCTTCGAGTTCGCTCTTGCTCAAGCCATCGCCCGCGCTCAGCAGGCCGTCGATGACGCGGGCCTTGTCGCGCTCGGTCTGCAGACGACCGATGAACCACGTGCCGGCGTTGGCGAGCCCCTTGTAGTCGAGGTCGACGGGATTCTGCGTCGCCAGTACGACGCCGAGACCGAAGGCACGCGCCTGTTTCATCAAAGTCAGCAGTGGCAGTTTCGACGGCGGCATCGCCGTTGGCGGGAAGTAGCCGAAGATCTCGTCCATGTAGACCAGCGCGCGCAGGCTCGACGTGCCCGACTGCCGACGCATCCAGGCGACGACTTCGCCCAGCAGCAGCGTGACGACGAACATGCGTTCGGCATCGCTCAGGTGGGCGATGGAAATCACGGCGATACGCGGCTTGCCGGTGTCGGTGAACAGCAGCCGCTGCACGTCGAGGGGCTCGCCCTGCATCCACGCAGCGAACGAGGGTGACGCAATCAGGTTGTTGAGCGACATCGCGAGCTGCAGGCGGTCCTTCGCGGGATAGAAGGTCTCGAGATCGAACACGCCGACCTTGTCGAAGCCGGGTTTCTGGATTCCCTGGATCAGTGCCGCGAGATCCAGATCGCGGCCTGCACTCCACGCCTGGTCGAGCAGCGTCGACAGCAGGATGTGTTCGCGGCTGCGCAGGGGATCGGCCTCGATGCCGACCAGGCTCAGCAAGCCGGCGACGGTCGATCCGATGCGCTCGCGCAGCGCGCCGGCATCGGCACGCAGCGCTTCGTCCGGTGCCGTGAACGAGCGCAGCACCGACAAGGGCCGGCCCGCTGTACTGCCGGGCGTGTAGATCGCGACATCGGCGGCGTCGCGGAAACGCTGGATCCGTTCGCCGTCCTGGCCCCACTCGGCAAGTCCCTTGCGCCAGGTGTCGGCGGTCGCGGCGGCATGGGCATCGGTCGGCATGCCTTTGCGGGCCGCCTCGCCCGGGTCGACCCAGGGTGCGAAATCCTCGGCGCGCAATTGCGGAAACGTCAGCATCAGGTTGCCGATATCTCCTTTCGGATCGATGGCGAGGGTCGGGATGCCATCGATCGCTGCCTCTTCCAGCAGCGACAGACACAGACCGGTCTTGCCGCTGCCGGTCATGCCGACACAGACCGCATGGGTGGTCAGGTCGCGCGAGTCATACAGAAGCAGGTCGGGCCGGTCCGAGCCGTTGGCGGGATCGACCTCGCGGCCGAGATAGAAGGAGCCGAGTTTTTCGTATTGGGGGAGGGGCATGGTTGACCGTTGACCGTTGACGGCAGGACTCAGGACGAAGCAGCGCCGGCAATTTCTTCTGACTGTCAACGGTCAACGGTCAACGGTCAACCCATCCTCTATAACCACTTTGTCACCTCGCCGAGACTGACCGTGTTACCGGCAGGCCGGTAAGCTCGCGTCCCCTATGTCCATTACCCTCGATCAAGTTACCAAACGGTATCAGGGCTCCCCGGTCGTCAACGATGTCTCCGTCGAAGTCGGCGAAGGCGAATTCTTCGTACTCCTCGGCCCCAGCGGCAGTGGCAAGAGTACGCTGCTGCGCGCCATTGCAGGCCTGACGGGTGTGGATCATGGCCGTATCGCGCTGCATGGCCGCGATGTCACCCACGTTTCGGCACGCCAGCGCGGCGTCGGCCTCGTGTTCCAGAACTATGCGCTGTTCCGCCACATGTCTGTCGGCG
>CAZBKC010000320.1:0-4328 GCA_964492345.1 uncultured Steroidobacter sp.
CCTGCAACCCGACTTCCGCCGCGGACACCGGCAGACCGGCGCGCGCCAGATCCCTGCTGTGCATCGAATACGTTCCCGCGTCCTGGCCATTGATGGCGTCCGGATCGGAGGCACCGCCCTGCAACGGGATCGGAATCGCGAACAGCGACTTGTCATTGATGTACTTCGCGAAGAACTCGAGTTCACCGGTTTCGAAACGACGTACCAGTTTCGCGCGCACCTGGCCGCCTTCATCGGCGGTATAGCCCGGATCGCGAATGCCATCCGAGGATCGGTAGTAGCCGCCCAGTGCAATGCCCCAGCCATCACCGAGCGGCGACGTCCACGAGACGTCGCCGCGATACAGCCCGTAGTCGCTGACGCCGACCTTGACGATGCCTTCCGCCACTTCGCCCGGCGAGCGCGTGACGAAGTTGATCGCGCCGCCGATGGCGCCGGGCGTGAAGATCGGTGCGGTGCCGCCCCGCAGCGCCTCGACGCGGTCGATGGTTTCATCGACACGCACGAACTGATCGGGGTTGTAGAACGACAGTTCGAACACCGGATAGATCGGAATCCCGTCTTCCATCAATGCCACGTAGCGATAGCCGCCGTCCTGGATGATACCGCGTGCGAACACATTTCCCTGCGTGGTTCCCGACGTCGATTCGACCCAGAAGCCCGGCACGGAAGAAATCAGATCGGCCGAACTCGCTGGCGCCTGTTGTGCAATGGCGTCGGCATCGAACGTGGAAATGGCGACACTCGAATCGAACTTGGTCCGCTCCGACACCGCGGTTCCAGTCACGATGATTTCTTCGACGCCGAACAGTGCATCCGATCCGGAGGCTGCGGCCTGTTGTGCGACAGCACGAATGGATGCGGTGACACAGAGTGAGGCGGCGATGGCGGCCGCCAGCCGGACATTCCATGACAACATGTGTTTTCCCTCCGATCAGGGGCTGTGACATGTCGATCGCTGCCGCGGAGTTTCGCGGGACGCTCTGCACTGCTGCGGCAGACGGGTTACTCTGTGCCCCGGTCAACAGGCGCGTAACCCCGGCTTCTACATACGCGCGCATGCATCGGCAGACATGCGTCGGAAAAATCACTGCACCGGAATTCCTCTGGCATGAGCAACACCGCACGTATACGCGTCGGTATCGGCGGCTGGAGCTACGAGCCCTGGCGCGAAACGTTCTATCCGCCAGGGATCGTGAAAAAGAAGGAGGAACTCGAGTACGCCAGTCGCAAGGTCACTGCAATCGAGATCAACAGCACCTTCTATCGACTGCAGAAACCGGAAGTGTTTGCGAAATGGCGCGATGCCACGCCGGACGATTTCATTTTTTCGGTGAAAGCACCGCGCTTTGTCGCGCAGCGCAGGATGCTGGCGCAGGCCGGTCCGCACATTGCCCGTTTTCTGGACAGCGGTGTGACGGAACTCGGCAGCAAGCTCGGACCGATTCTCTGGCAGCTCGAACCGAAGCATGTCTTCGAGGCTGACGATCTGCGTGCATTTCTCGATCTGCTGCCGCCGAGCGTCGACTCATTGAAGTTGCGTCACGCGCTGGAGGTACGACATGCCAGTTTCGCCAGCCCTGAATTCCTGGCGCTTGCGAAAGCGCACAACGTGACCGTCGTGCTGGAGGATGACGACACCTATCCCGGTTTCGCGGATGCGACCGGCGACTTCATCTATGCGCGTCTGCGTCGCAGCGTCGCCACGGAAGCGGCGGGTTATCCGGTCGCGGACATCGCACGATGGGCGGAACGCGCCCGGACGTGGGCACGCGGACAGGAACCCGACGACCTGCCGCGCGTAGAACCCGTGGAACGCGCGACGACGGCAACACCGCGCGATGCATTCATCTACTTCATCAACGGTGCGAAGGAACGCGCCCCGGCGGCGGCGATGGCACTGATCGGCAGGCTGGGATAGCACGGTGCCGGAATGTCAGGCTAAGGAAGGTTTGATTTACTCCGTCGCCCCCGCGAAGGCGGATGGGCCCCCGCCTTCGCGGGAATGACGAACAGGAGGTAAATCAGAGATTCCCTAAAGCCTGACCTACAGGAAGAGCCTCATCTGCATTTTCCTCATCCCCGCGCCACCGCGCGTAGTTCGACTTCCAGATCGCCTTCGCTGACGACGACGCGGTCGCGGCCTGCGCGCTTGCCTTCGTACAGCGCCACGTCGGCGCGGTGGATCGTCGCTTCAATCGATTCTCGCGGCCGCAAGGCTGCGACGCCCGAAGTGAGCGTGACACGCACTTCCGAAGTCTCGTGGCGACGGACCCGGGCCGTCACATGGCGCCGGATGCGTTCGGCGAGTTCGGCGGCTGCCTGCACGTCCGTGTCCGGAAGCAGGATCAGGAACTCCTCGCCGCCCCAGCGCGAGACCATGTCGACCCGGCGAACGCTGGTCCGCAAAACTTCCGCCACGCTCGCGATGACGCGATCGCCTTGTGCGTGACCATGGTCGTCATTGATCGACTTGAAACGATCGATGTCCAGCAGGATGAGTGACAGCGCATCGCCGCTGCGACGTGCACGCGCCACTTCCTCGACCAGGCGTTCGGACATGCGGCGCCGATTCATGAGCATCGTAAGCGAATCCGTGCCGGCGGCTGACCGCAAACGCTCTTCCAGTTCGCGTGCTGTCTTGCCATAGGCATACGAAGAGACGCCCAGCGCCAGCAGATAGCAACCGATATTGAAGTAGCGCAACGAGGCGAGATGCATCGGATCGAGCTGCACCAACGGCTGGGTTTGCCGCAGCCACCAGTCGATCGCGACGAATGCTGCGGTCAGGAAGGCGGCCATGATCGCCTTGGATCGCAGTGTCCTGTGAACGTTGGTGAACACCAGCGGCAGCAGGATCCACGAGTAGTACTGGAATCCGGCCTCCTGTCCGACGATCCAGCCGGCCAGGGTCGAATGCCCGAGCAGATCGAGGTAGACCAGCGAGGCCTGCAGGCCGATCATGCGACGCCTTGGGATGGCCAGGCTGACGACGTAGACGACGATGCTGACGACCTGCAGCACCGTGAGCTGCGGCGCGTTCATCAGCAGACCGAAGACTGCGAACAGCGTGTGCACGCCGATCGCCAGCAACTGTCCCTGCCGGGAATAGCGATCGAAACGGTCGAGTTCGATCTGCTGGGTCGCCAGCAGATCGGAGACCACCGGTACTGGTGCCGTGGGAGCGGACATAAAGTCAGTATCGGCAGGAGGCGGCCCACCTTCTCCGTATCGCTGCGCAATCGAGAGGAATGCCTGCGCCGCCAAACGAGACCCGGGTCACAAACCTGGAATTTCCCGACTCAGGGCGTAAGCGTGATGCTCACCGGGCAATGATCGCTGCCCATCACATCGGCGTGGATCTCGGCGGCCTTCACGCATTTGCGCAGCGATTCCGACACCAGCACGTAGTCGATTCTCCACCCGACGTTGCGGGCACGGGCACCGGAGAACACGCTCCACCAGGTGTAGTGACCGTTACCCTGCGTGAACATGCGGAAGGTATCGACGAAGCCGGCATCGACGAAGTTCTGGAACCCTTCGCGCTCTTCCACCGTGAAACCCTTCTTGCCCCGATTCGGTTTGGGATTGGCCAGATCCAGTTCCGTGTGTGCGACGTTCAGGTCGCCGCAGAAGATCACGGGCTTTTTCTTCTCGAGTTGCTGGCAATAGGCAAGAAACGCCGGATCCCAGTGCTTGTGGCGCAATGGCAGCCGGCTGAGATCGTCCTTCGCATTCGGCGTGTAGACGGTGACGACGAAGAACTTGTCGAATTCTGCAGTGATGACGCGCCCCTCCTCGGCGCTGTCGCGCTGCAGCTCGTCTGCAAATCTGAAACGCTTCGCGAATTCCTCCGGAAAGCCGTTGATGACCGACAGCGGCTCTTTCTTCGCAAAAATCGCCGTGCCCGAATAGCCCTTCTTGACGGCCGAATTCCAGTATTCGTAATACCCCGGCAGATCGATCTCGATCTGGCCACGCTCCGCCTTGGTTTCCTGCAGGCACAGGATGTCAGGCCGATGCGCCTCCATGAAGGCCTGAAAGGTACCCTTCTTCAGGACGGCGCGAATGCCGTTGACGTTCCAGGAGTAGATCTTCATTGCAGTTGTGCTCCTATGTGCTCCTTTGTGTACCTTGCCCTTTCTTCATCTGCGAAAAAATCAGCAGCGCACCAACGGAATTGATCAGTGCCGCGTTCGTGCTCGCGGCATCGACTCGGCCAGGCGCTCATGCAGAATTACAACGGGCTGAGCGGCTTCGCGGTGGCCCGCGCCGACCAATACCAGAAAACCGGCAACGCCATCGCGGGCTGGGAGGGCGCGTGTGCC
>CAZBKC010000321.1:0-4315 GCA_964492345.1 uncultured Steroidobacter sp.
CATGAAATATGGCGGAGTGGACGGGACTCGAACCCGCGACCCCCGGCGTGACAGAAGTTTATCCATGGTTTTTCGTGGGATGTCATGAGACGCCGTGAACTAGATTTTCTCTTTTCATATCAATAGCTTACATGCCATTCTTCATCCTACAGACTTCCAGGAAATCCCGCTACAGCAGATAATCGGTTTACCCCTGGGTTTACCCCTCAGACCCAAACGGAGCCGAAAAAATGACTCGCTACCCACGCTCGGGCAAGGGCCGAAAGTGGACGATTCTTGAACTCAAGGCGATACCTGCCAGTTGGCGCGGTGACTCCTTGAGCGATGGGGATGGCCTGATCGGCGAAGTCCGGGTGGCCGGCGACGGCTTGGTTTCGGTCAGGTTCAAGTACGCGTTCAAATGGGCTGGCAAGGTCTGCTGGCACCAGTGCGGTACGTGGCCCACCTTCAACATGGAGGCGGTCAGGACCGAGCGCGACGAGGCCCGGGGACAGGTCCGGGCCGGCATCAACCCCAGCGACCAGAAGAAGGTCGATCGAATCGAATCACAGGCAAGGCTCGACGCGGTCATCGCCGAAGCGCTGCGAAAGAAGGACGAATGCCTCTCGTTCGAGGCCATGTTCGAGGCCTGGATGAGAGATGGTGTCTGTCGCGCCGACGGCAATGCCGAGCTTCGTCGGACCTTCGAGAAGGACATCCTGCCAGCGGTAGGCACTGTAGAAGTGCGCGACCTGACCGACGCGCATCTGCGCGACGCACTTCGAACCATCGGACGTGGTCGGGGCCGCGCGCGTACAGCTGAACGCATGCTTGTTGAAATGCGCCAGCTGTTCCGCTGGGCCGAAAAGCGCAAGCCCTGGCGCGCATTGATGATCGAAGGCAATCCAGCGACCCTCGTGGACTTGAAGATGGTCGTGCCTCAGGACTACGCGCCGACCATTCGTGACCGAGTCCTGTGCGCCGACGAGATTCGCGAGCTTCGCGATATCTTCGACGCGATGCAGGCCGAGTACGCGGCAGCGCCCGATCGCCGGACTGCCGTCAGGCCCGTTCTGCGCGAGACGCAGATCGCCATGTGGCTGTGCCTCTCCACGGCCTGCCGCATCGGCGAACTGCTCAAGGCACGATGGGAAAACGTCGACCTGGCAGCCGGTGTCTGGTTCGTGCCGCAGCAGGATACGAAAACGAAGGTTGACTGGACCGTATTCCTGTCTGACTTTGCTTTGCGGCAGTTCAAGGAACTCCACGGCTTGACGAAGGACAGCGCATGTTGCTTTCCTGCAAGCAACCGTGAGGGCTCCGTCGACGGCAAGACCGTCTCCAAACAGATCGGCGACAGGCAGATGCAGTTCAAGAACCGCAAGCCGTTGCAGCGGCGCCGGAATGACAACACGCTCGTGCTGGCGCAGGGCCGGCGCGGAGAGTGGACCCCCCACGACCTGCGCCGCACCGCGGCGACGATGATGCAGATGATTGGAATTCAACCCGACGTCATCGACCGGTGTCAGAACCACGTGATGCCGGGGAGCAAGGTCCGCAGGCACTACATGCACTATGACTTTGCAGATGAAAAGCGTGAGGCCTGGCAGCGCCTTGGCGAAAAGCTGGACTCCATCCTTGGCCCTGCCGGCGCGGCCGACGACCGGCAAGAACTCGCTGGCAGCGCGCGAGGGTCGATCCGTTCAGCCCGCTTGCCTGCTCCAGCACGCCAAACCGCTTCGATGCCGATCTGATCGCCTCAAGGCAAATGAGGGCTGTCACATTCGGCCCGGAACGCGCAGGTCCGACAGATCGCTGGCGACTCCGCGTAGTGCGGTACGACCCGTCCGGCCAGGATGTCTTCCCGCCGCTTGATCAGCGCCAGCACATCTGCACGCGGCATCAATTCGACCCGGTGCGCCGTCTGGTGACCTGCCTTGCTCGGAGTCTTCACCACCACATATCCGTACTGCGCCACGCGTTGCCGCAGTTGTCCTTCCAAGGCCAGCTTCTGGGCAGACAACTGCACGACATCCGCCAGGAACGGGCGGTTGACCCATCGGCTCTTGAATTCCATCAGCACGATGACGCCGGAGCGCATCCGGTAGCCTCGATCGATGCGGGCAATCAGACCGACGGGCCAGGACACCCGAAGCACCTTCTCTACGTAGATCAGCTCGGCGTCGAGCAGCGCCTCGGGCCTCGAATCCCGCTCCGCCGAGGCAGGCCTGTCTTCGAACATCGGCTCACGCGACCGCAGCACGATCATCAGTGCGACGAGCGCAGCCACCGCCACCACGCCAAGCGTCAACGCCAGCGCGATCATCGGTTTCCATCCCGTCGACCCATCCACCATCGCAACCCGATGGCGATCGCGCCCAGGGCCAAGCGCACAGGTTTCTGCAGGACCGGCCAACGGCGCAGCCCGGCGCAGATGGCGGGTGCCGCATGGCTGTAGAACCTGATCAGACCGAGCCCCCACAGTCCCAGGCCTATGGTCTCCCCTTGCCTGAACTGATGCAAGACACGCGTCTGCCAGGACGCCTCGCCGAAGACAAGGGTCGCGACTGAATGGCGGGCCTGCCGCTGGGCGTCAGCAGCCCTCGCTTCCAGACCTTCCCGTTCGAATTGTTCATGCGCGAGCAAGCCACGCTGCAGGCCATGCTGTCGGCCTTTCGTACGACGCTTGCCGTGCAGATGCTCGAACGCAACAAGTCTCTCGCACCGCCCCATCTGCGCGATTTCCGAGGCGCTGACGGCCCGCTCGACTCCCGGCTCACTGGAGTTGTTCATGGAATCCTCACTCCGCATGCGCCGGAGCAAACACGTCGTTGATGACGTCGCCGCCTTCTTGGTCGGCGTTGCCGATTCCTTTCCGGACTTGAGGCACCGGGCCGATCGCCACAAAGTGGCCGATCTGAGCGAGCAAGCCGTCGTAGGCCAGAACGCGCAGCCGGTTGACGCGCTTGACGCCCTTGTGGAATTGGATCAAGTCGTCGTACAGCCGCGGATGATCGGCACGCGCCAGTTCGAACACCAGACGGATCGGCACGCTGTCCTTCGAAGTTTCGACGCTCATACAACCTCCCCCGCCGCGTCCGGTGCAGGCACTCGTCCGCCGGCAGCCATGACGCTGCGCGCGTAGTTTTGTCCTGCCAGCTGAAAGCCCCGGACGTTGGCGAACATCGGCTCCTTCACCTCATGAATCCGGTGCATCGGGAACGCGGCCTTTACGGCCTTGCGAAACAGGAACGCACCGCCACCCACCAGGATGATGTTCTGCAGGCTGTGCGGCGATTCGATCCATTCCCGCATGGTCGACACCGCCTGCTGCGCGACCGAATCCGCCAGCGCCAGATGACGGCTCATGTCGTAGGCCTTCTGATAGATCACCGGCGACTTGCCGGTGCGCAGCGCCAGATCGATGGCGTCGTAGTCCCGGTACGGCGCGCCGATGCTCTTGGCAATCTCGGCGGACAGGATGCGCAGCACGTCCGACATGCCACGGTTGAGCGAATGGCTCTGCTTTTGCACCAGGCGCATGCCGCGGGCGACCAGCCAGTCGAAGGTGCGTGAGCCCGGATCGATGATCAGACTCTGCTCGTTTGCGATGGTGGCAATTTTCTTGTGCTCGGACGCGTACTGAACCAGCGCCCCCTGGGGCTGGGCCACGGCGAGCGCCTTGCCGACCGTCACGGCCCTTCCGTCGCCGATGTCATGGCTGCCGACCATCAGCTTCTCCAGCGCTGCCTTCTTCGCGGCAAAGAGCGCCACGGGAAGACCGACCACCAGCAGGTCGATGTGGCTGAGCTTCATCATGCTGAGAGCGCCGCGCAGCAGCGCCATGTATTCGGGTGATGCGATGTAGTCGTCATGCAGTTGCCTGGCGCGGAACGTGTCGGCGGCCAGGCCGACGTCAGGGCCGACCTCGTAGTACAGCGGGCCGACGGGAATGCACACGGTCTTTCTGCGCTCGCTGGCCGGCCACGACGGCGAGGCGTCGCTGCTCGCATAGGCGATGGACGGAAAGCTGACGCAGCGGATGTCGCCACCCGCAACCGCCGTGACGAACTTGGTGTTGCCGGATCCGACATCCACTGCTCTGACGATCAAATCCACTTCAAGCCTCCAAGGCCGGTTACAGGTGATCAGCATCGACGGGGCGATGCGATCGCGCCACGCGTAATGCCCGCTTCAGAAGAGCGTTTTCGCGGTCAGCCTCGCCCGGGCGTCAGCCCATTGCCGACGCGCAAGCATTCGACTGATGACCGAGAACCGGGACCTCATCGAGAACCACTGCGTGTGTCACCACGTTCTCACCCAAGGCGCCCTCGTC
>CAZBKC010000322.1:0-4301 GCA_964492345.1 uncultured Steroidobacter sp.
TATGTCCTCGAAACGTTCTACAACGGCTACCGCGATGAACGATTCAATTCGCTGCTGTTCACGTTCGTCGACTGGTGGGGCAACCCCAGCAACGTCGAACTCTATCCCGACACGAACATCGTCAAGTCGCGCGACACGGAATTTCCGTACGGTTTCATGAGCGGCGATCTGCTCACCGGCGAGACCGACAGCTATCTGTACTCACTGGGCGGCAAGTGGAAAATCTCCGATGCGTTCACGCTCACGGCAGATGTGTCATACCAGGACAGCCGCTATGACGAATCCTTCTTCGCGATGCGCACGGAGCGTGTGGCGCCGTCGGTCTCCGTCGACTTCAATTCCGGCGGCGGTCTGCCCGCCTTCAGTTTCGGCGACGATCCCAACACGCCGGACATCGACGAAAGCAACCTCAGCGATCCGCGCCTGTGGACCATTGCACAGCTCTATGACAATGCACTGTGGCGCGAAGGCGATGCCGTCACCGCCGAGGTCGATGGCGAGTTCGTGACCGAATGGAGCTTCATCAACAAGCTGCAGTTCGGCGTGCGTTACGACGTGCGTACGGCGCTGGAAGGCTCGCGTACGCAGACCTCGGATGGTCAACGCAACGGCGCCGGCAACACCATCAACGGCGTGCTGGGCGTCAACATGTCGCAGCACCCGGAACTCGTCAGCACCAACAGCGGCTTCTTCGACGGTCAATCGGACGTGCCGACGAACTGGGCCGTGGCCGACGGGTACTACATCCGCTCGCACGCCGACCAGATCCGCAACCTCTACAACACCACGCTCGACATCGATCTGCTGACCAGCGGACAGCTGGTCATTCCAAAGAACTTCGAAGTGGAGGAAACGAATTCCACCGCCTACATCCAGGCGAACTTCAAGACGGACATCGCCGGTCACATCCTCGATGGCCAGTTCGGCGCGCGCTATGTTTCGGTAGACACGGACATGGATTTCTACACCGGCCCGACGGATGCACGGGTACACACCAGCGCATCGAAGACCACCTCGAAGCTGTTGCCCAGTGCGATGCTGCGCTTCGCCTTCACGGACGAGCTGATGCTGCGCCTGAGCTACGGCGAGACGCTGCGCCGGCCGAACTTCATCGACCTGAACTCCAACATCACCTACGTGCGCGACGTGACCAACATCGGCTATGGCACGGGAACCGGCGGCAACCCCGATCTCGAGCCCACCGAGTCGCAGAACTACGATTTGTCGCTCGAATGGTATTTCGCGGAGTCGAGCGCCCTCTATGCGACGCTTTTCCGCCGCGATATCGAAGGACTGGTCGTCCAGTTCTTCAACGCGGTGGAGTACACGGACGCGATCGGCCCCTATACCTACATCGTTTCTCAGCCGGACAACGCATCCAACGGCAAGCTGGAAGGCCTGGAGCTGGGCCTGCAGTACTTCCCGGACAACGTTCCGGGCTGGCTGCATGGCATCGGCGCGCAGCTCAGCGGGACCTGGCTCAATTCGCAGCAGGACACGCCGATTCAGAACGAGACAGGCGGTATTGTCGGCTCGACACGCACCGACATGTTCAACGTCTCCGACACGTCCTACAGCGCGGTGCTGGTCTATGAGAAAGAGAAGTTCGATGCACGCCTGTCGTGGGTCTGGCGCGAAGCCTTCCTGAACAACTACGAAGCCGCCCTGTTCGCCAATCCACGCGAAGTCTGGCGCGCAGACGAACAGAATCTGGACTTCCAGGTCAGCTACAACGTGAACGACAACCTGGTACTGACGTTCGACGCCACCAATATCACGGATGAGATCTACCAGAGCTACTACGTCAATCCGAACACCAACAACTTCGGTTCGGTGATCACTGGCCGGACGTTCGCTCTCGGAGTGCGTGTGACGCTCTGACGAAGAATCGTTTCGTTCCTCTCAAGGGCAACCCCGCAAGGGTTGCCTTTTTTTGGAGGGAGAAGAGAGCCGCAAAAGACCGCATAAAAGAACGTAAAAATAGGGTCTTGGGAACTATTCGCTTCTTTTATGCGGTCCTTTGCGGCTCTCTTCTCCTGCTCCCCCTCATCCGCCCGTCCGCACACCCCACACCGACACGCCGCTGCCCGCCTGCGCCGTGAACGTCACGGCGAACGCATTCGCGCTGCTGTTCCACTGGCGTGAGAGCACGCCGTTGAAGCTGACGCCGCCGATCGTCAGCGCGATGAAGTTGCCACCCTTGTGCTGCCACGTACCGGCCATGGCACCGCTGACGCTGCCATCTGCATCGAGACGAATCGTCTGCGAGTTCCTGATCGTCGCCGCGATGTCCTTGCCGTGATCGACGAACTTGTAGCTGCCCTGCGCATCCGGAGCGCTCACCTCCGCCGACAGCGGCGTGCTGCTCAGACTGAGCGGCGCGTAACGCAGCGGCGCGACCACCGGCCAACCGTCCTCGTTGAACAGCAGTTCGTGCACGCGCACCTCGTGCTGTTCGCCGCGATTCGGGAAGCGCGTGTGGAAAATCAGGAAGTACTTGCCGCTGTCGGCATCGAAATACGCCGAGTTGTGGCCCGGCGAAACGTAGCCGAGCGCCGTTCCGGATTCGCCGCTGGCCAGCGCCAACTGGTGATTGCCGAACAGCTTCTGCCCATGCGGCGCGATGCGCGTGTCGTCGAAGAGCTGATCGGGATTGCCCTTCACGCTCGACATGTCCGTCCCGGCCGCATCGAAGTACGGACCGTCCGGCGCATCCGCACGCGCGACGCGAATGTTGTAGCCGCCGGCCGCGTCGAGCCCGCCGAACGACGTGAACAGGTAGTAGTAGCCGGTCTGCTCGTTGTGGAGGATGTACGGACCTTCGATGCGCGCGTGATGGCCGCCGAGCAGATGTTTGCCGTAGCCCTGCCCCGGATGCGGCAGTCCCCTCGCCGGGTCCATCGACAGGATGAAGATGCCGCCGGAGTACGAGCCGTAGACCATCCACAGCCCGCCGTCGCGATCGAAGAAGGTCTGCGGATCGACGACATTCGGATGCACCTGTGCGTCGTAGACGCTGACGCCATCCTCGCTGATCTCGCCCCACATGCCGGACTTGAGCAGGATCTGCCGGTTCACGTAAGGACCGGTGACCTGGTCCGCCACGGCGAGGCCGAGCGCCGAGCGCGGCGAGTCGCCCCTGCATGAGTCGTAGTACATATAGAAGCGGCCGTCGCCGAGCTGTACGACATCGGGTGCCCACAGGTCGTTCGACTGCGACCACGCGAATGTTTCCTGCAGGTCCTGCAGCACATTGGCGAAGAGCGGATTGGCGGCGTTCACGCCGTCGGCGACGAGCGCCCAGTTCATGAGATCGGCCGTCCTGGCCGCTGCCAGGTGGGAGCCGAACACGTAGTAGTCGCTGCCGGCCCGGATCACCGACGGATCGTGCACGGAGACATTGGCAAAGGAAATTGCGGGCGGCGGAGGTGTCGAGGTGCCACCTCCGCCGGCGGGCGGCGGTGTGCTGGACGAACCGCTGCCCCCTCCTCCTCCGCACGCCGCGAGGCCCCATCCAATCAGACCCGCAAGTACGGATCGCCTTTCATTGCTATGTGTCACCGGAAACTGCCTCTGGATAATCGCCAGATATTGTCTGACAATTACACAGGCCTTGCGAGGATTTCGGTCTCAGTTCGCTGTCAGGGCGATGAGACACTCTTGAATGGAAATGGGGACATTCCTCATTTCCTGAGCTGCCTCGTCGAACGCGAGGCACTGAAAAGCAGAAATGAGGAATGTCCCCATTTCCTTGCCGGTGTTCGGACGCACGACTAAATTAGCGAGCCATGGCACGGAAGAAAAAGTCCTCCAACGATTCGGCGCCTGTAGCACAGTCGATCCGGTCAGCGCAGAAATCGAATGCACGCGCCCGCCGCCGGTCGCTGCGCCTGCATGGAACGATCGCGCGCGATCTGGGCATCCTCATCGTGTCGGGTCGCTACAAGCCCGGCGAACTGCTCAACGGCGAAATTGCCGCGAGCGACCGCCTGCATGTATCGCGCGGCGCCTATCGCGAAGCCGTGCGCATTCTGGCCGCAAAAGGTCTGGTGGAATCGCGTCCGAAAGTGGGGACCAAGGTCAGCCAGCCCGAGCGCTGGCATCTGCTCGATCCCGATGTGCTGTCGTGGATCTTCGAGTTCGAACCGGACGAAACGCTGCTGAACAACCTGTTCGAGCTGCGCCGGATCATCGAGCCGGAAGCGGCTGCCCTCGCCGCAGTCCGCCGCACCGACGCCCATCTCGAGACGATGTCGCGCGCGCTGGACGGCATGGCGAAATACACGCTGGCCGAGGAAGCC
>CAZBKC010000323.1:0-4058 GCA_964492345.1 uncultured Steroidobacter sp.
GAAGCAGATCGAAGAAAAGGCGTGGAGCGTGGAAGTGAAGGACGTGAGCTTCCCGACCGAGAAGCAGAAGACGGCAGCGATTACGCGCTGATCGCACTCTGCTGGAGAAAGAAACCGCAGAGCGGTTCCCAGGGTGGGGAACGCGCTGCGGTTTTTTTGTGGGAGCGGGTGACGAAAGTCACGAGGGTCACGCAAGTCACGAAGGTGCAGAGAAGCCTATACTTCCGCGCCTTTGACCTTCGTCACCTTCGTCACTTCGTCACTTCCTCTCCATGAGCACCCTCTATCTAGTCCGGCACGGCCAGGCCTCCTTCGGCACTGACAACTACGACCAGCTTTCGGCCCGCGGCCGCGAACAGGTGCAGCTGCTCGGCGAGTACTTCGCCGAGTCGGGCGAACGCATCGACCGGATCTACACGGGAAACCTGCAGCGCCAGCGCGAAACGGCGCAGATCATCGCCGCTGCGCTGGGTTCAACCCAACCGCCGATCGCAGTCGATGGATCCTTCGACGAATACGACAGCGACGTGATCCTGCGCGAGTTCGCAGGTTCGCTGACCGCAGCACAACTCTCGGAAGCCGGCTGGCCGCAGCTGCGTCATGACCGCCGCAAGTTCCAGCTCTTCCTCGAACGCGCGGCACGGGCCTGGGTGGACGCGCGCATCGAGGCCGAACAGATGCTGCCCTGGAAAAACTTCCACGGCCGGATCACGCAGGCACTGCGACAGATCATGGAAACCGAGGGCCGTTCAAAGACCCTGGTCGTCAGCACCTCCGGCGGCGTCATCGGCACGACAGTGGCGCACGTGCTCGGCCTGTCCAATCACATGGGCATCGAACTCAACTGGGCCGTCCACAACGCATCCATCACGCGACTGATCTACAGCGCCGGGAAGGTATCGCTGTCGATGTTCAATGCCCTGCCGCATCTGGACCGGGAGGGGCGGAGGGAGCTCATCACCTATCGGTGAGTGAGGTGACGGGTGATGGGTGACGGGTGACCGGTGACGGGGTTCACATTCAGGGTGCTCCACCTCTGAATCCTCGTCACTCGTCACACGTCACACATCCCGCCTCCCGCGCATCACTTTCCTGACCCCCATCACCTTCTCCCCCTAAAGCCACCGCCACTCCAGCCGTTACTTTCAGGGATAACAACAGCTTCCCGGTCAACCGTATGTCCAACGCGCTCGCCCGCCACATGCCGTCCGTCGAGGACTATCGGGCGCGGCTGGCAACGCTGCAGGGGTCGTGGGATACGCTGTCGCTGCTATCGCACCTGAGCGGCGACGCGACCGATATGGGCGGGACGCGCGAAGCCTTCGAGAAACTCACGAGCGAGCTGACGCAGAACCTGGCCACCGAAACGCATCGCAAGGTGCTGCTCGGACTGAAGGCGAAGAGCCAGATCGCCATCGACATCATCGTGCGCAATCTCTACGAGCGCACCGCCGACATCGGCTTTCTCAGCACCGACGAGGACGTACGGCAGTTCCTGCGGCTGCAGCGACAGTCCAACCCGGACGACGCTTCACAGGCGCGCACGCTCACGCAGGCGCGCGACCGCCTGCGCCAGCGGTTTCGCGAGTATGTCGCCAAGTACTCGGTGTATCGGGACGTGATCCTGCTCAGCCCGGATGGCACGGTACTCGTGCGGCTCGACGATTGTCCGGGCGTTGCGCAGAGCCGCGATCCGCTGATCGCCGAAGCCATGTCGACGCGAGCCGCCTACGTCGAAACGTATCGCCGATTCGATCTGCAGCCGGAGCTCG
Source organism: uncultured Steroidobacter sp. (assembly GCA_964492345.1). GTDB lineage: Bacteria > Pseudomonadota > Gammaproteobacteria > Steroidobacterales > Steroidobacteraceae > Steroidobacter. The sequence goes on from CAZBKC010000323.1 coordinate 1,773, forward strand.
ATCGCTGTCTCGTGTACTCGTTCCGCGTCGTCGACGGCGGCAAGACGGTCGGTGTGTTGTGCCTGTGCTTCCGCTTCGAGGACGAGGTCGCAGGCATCTTTTCGCAATTGCGCGCGGCAAGCGACTGGAGCGTGTTCGCATTGCTCGACGCCCAGGGCAAGGTCATCGCCAGCAGCGATCCATGGCAGATACCCACCGGCGCACCGATGACGACCGCGCTCGATGACAGCGGCCGCATCGTCCGCTTCGGCGGTCGCGAGTACCTTGCCGTCACCTGCCGCACTCACAGCTTCCAGGGCTACACCGGACCAGGATGGCTCGGCCACGCCATGATCCCGATCGAACATGCCTTCTCGCGCAGCGCTGCTGACGAAGCCAGTCCTGTCAGCCTCGATCTGCTGGAACAGTTGCGCGACAGCACGGCGATCTTTTCGGAAAGTCTGCGCCGCATCCCCGTCCAGGCAGAACAGATCCAGCGCGAACTCAATCGTGCCGTCTGGAACGGCAACATCCGTCTGGCACAGCGCGCCGACAGCACCGTGCATTTCGCGCGCGTCCTCTTGTGGGAAATCGGCAATGCCGGGCGCCGCACGCAGGCGACGTTCGAACAGTCGATCAACGATCTGCAGCGCACTGTCGTTTCCGCGATCCTCGACGATGCACAGCTGCTCGCCTCACTCGCCGCAGACATTCTCGACCGCAATCTGTACGAACGCGCCAACGACTGCCGCTGGTGGGCGCTCAATGCCACGCTGATCGACCATCTCGCTGGCGGCCAGCATGATCAACAGGCCGTGACTGCGATCCTGCAGCACATCAACAGCCTCTACACCGTCTACCACGGCATCGTGCTGTTCAATGCGCAGCGGGAAGTCGTCGCCGTCTCCAATCCTGCGCACCGGCAGCACGTCGGCAGGCGCCTGGCCGACTCCTGGGGCGCCAGCACGCTCTCGCTGCGAAATTCCCAGGAATTCACGGTGTCGCCTTTCGAACCCTCAGGGTACTACGGCGATCGACCGACGCTGGTCTATGGCGCCTCCCTGCGCCGCAATGGCCGCACCGTCGGCGGAATCGGCATTGTGTTCGATGCGCAGGCGCAGTTCGATTCCATCCTCAAGGACGCGTTGCCGCTGACGGAGTCCGGCGAACCTGTGTCTGGCGCGATCAGCGCCTTCGTCGATGCCGACCGGCGTGTCGTGGCAGCGTCCTCCGTTTTCAACTGCGGGGACATCCTGCCGCTGTCGCGCGAGCAGCTGCATCGCAATGTCGATGCCGCCTTTGTCGCAGACATCGACGGCACTCACTATGCAATCGGCGCGCGACACACCGGGGGATATCGCGAGTACCATGCGACGTCGCTGTGGTGCGTGGTCATGATTCCGCTGGGGAGCGTGCAGTCGCAACGTCAGCTGGTCCAGCAGCTCAACCGCAAGAACGCACCGCGCACACTGCACGGCGCCGAACAGCATGGCCGTGAGCAGACACTCGACATCGCGACCTTCCATAGCGGCGGCCAGTGGCTGGGCCTGCTTCGCGAACAGGTACTGGAATCCGTCGACGGTCAGCAGATCCGTCCGGTCCCCGGCAGTCCGCCATGGCATGCCGGCCTGCTGATGCACCGCGAGCATCCGATTCCTGTCGTCGACCTGGCGCGGCTGCTGGATCCGGCGGCCGTCACTCATGGACGCGATGTCGTCATGCTGCGCTCGGAAAACGACCAGCAGACGATCGGCTTGCTGGTGGACGATCTCGGCATCATCCCTGCGATTCCCGTCAGCCGCCTCTTGCCGATGAACGAGTCGGCAACGCTCGGCAATGCCATCGTCGATCGCGCAGTGCGTCCGGAGAATCCGGACGACCCGATGCTTCTCACGGTGAACATCGATCAGCTCATGCTGCTCACGCGCGGCCTGCAGGCTTCGACAACGAAGTCTGTACACAAGCGCGAGGGAAACAAAACGTAAGAGGGTTCACACAGAGCGCACAGAGAACACGGAGTTCGGAAGGATCGATTCCTGGCCTCTGTGGTCTCTGTGTGAAATTCTTTACCCGGAATTTCTGTATACAGGACAAAGTCCACTTCGCTTGCTGCCGTGCGGCGGTGCTATGGTTTGTCGCATGGCCAATCAACCTGCTGCACCGACGCACAATCCGGTCGCATTGCGAGGCGATTATTCGCAGGCCGGCACCGACTACACGGTCGATCAGCACTGGGACAGTTACACCGCGGAAGATCATGCGATCTGGCAGACGTTGTACGCGCGCCAGATCCGGATGATCGAACAA
>CAZBKC010000323.1:4068-4298 GCA_964492345.1 uncultured Steroidobacter sp.
CGAACAATACGCGGCACCCGAATTCATCGCCGGCACGCGTACGCTGAATGCTTCGCCCGATCGCATTCCTCGCATCGATGAAACCAACCGCATCCTCGAACCGATCTGCGGCTGGAAGATCGTTGCCGTGCCGGGACTGATCCCGGAGGATCAGTTCTTCGCGCACCTGGCGCATTGCCGCTTTCCGGTGACGGTGTGGATCCGCAAGCGCTCCGAACTCGACTACCTGG
>CAZBKC010000324.1:0-4290 GCA_964492345.1 uncultured Steroidobacter sp.
CCCCGATGGCCACCTCGCCTACACCGAAAACTCCACCACCTCCGTGGACGCTAACAGATTGTGCTGGGCACCATAAACCAGCACACGCCGCCAGTAGTGATCGTCGGTGTCCCGTCGAAGCAAGGCGACCGCGTCATGCTGATTGAACAGCGTCCGGAATGACCAGGCGACTTCAGCGGCAGCGCTGAGTAGGCATGGATCGTCCCAAGCCAGTTCGGGGGCGATCCGCTTGAGGGCGCGAAGCGCGCAAACCGCCGGACTACCCAGCGCCACGTCGACCAGCAGGTCCGAAAGATCAGCGGGCAAAGCGCCAAGGTCGCGCGTCGTCACCGCGGCCGCTAGCTCACGAACATGATCCTGATAAGCGTCCTCGCTCGCTAGGGCGCGCATGCCTGCGGGACTCTCCAGCCATGCGCTGGACCGTGCGCCAAGCAGTTCATCGATCATTGCGGGGGCGGCCCACTCGGCGTTGCTGGTATCGTGCCTGGAATCCACCTGTTCACATAGAGCATCGAGGGCGGGCTTGATGCGGTCGCCTATCGCTGCGCGCATCCCCTCCTGCGACAAGGTGGTCTCGGTTTCACTGAACACCGCCAGCGGATCAGCCAATTCGGCCAGCTTCGGTGATGGATAGATCAGCAGCAGAGCGCGCAGACCTGCAAGCCGACCGTGGTCTTGTCGGAACTGCAACGGGCGCAAGCGATGCTGTTCGAAATAGCGCCGACCGGCTTCGCCGACGCCCATGCGCCTTTCGGCCTCGTAGGACAGCAGTGCCGCAATCGCGTCCGGCACCATCGACCAAGAGGAGAACAGCAGCGCCTTGGTCAGCGGCGCGCCGGATCGCGCGTCGCCGTAATAAGGCATGGCGGCGGGTATCCAGAGGTTCTGTTCAAGGTTTTGGCCGAAGATGTCGTCCATGATCGCACGCATGCGGCCATTGGCCGGGTCCAGCGGCGCGTATGTGTCGATGGCGTCGTAATCGAGCATGGCAGCACGCGCCGCCTGAATGGCGGCGCAGAGCGCAACAGATGGAGAGTGCACCCGGTTTTCCAGCAGCCGTTTCAGACTGTAGTGACGCATGAAGTTGAGCAGGTAGGGCGAGGATTTCCAGTACTCGATGATCTCGGGAGCATCGAGCAGGCGTGCCACTTGGGAAACGGCGGATGCCTGCGCGAGATCGGCGGGCGCGACCGAGACGGTGATGGCGGGCTCACTCATCATTGAGTCGCGATCGACTGTGGACGCCACCCGCTCGGTTCGGGCGATCACCTGCCGAAGGCTCCGTTCAATGGCGTGGCGGCTCGCCACCGCTGATGCGTGAGATTGCGGCAGGGCATGAAGCAGCCTGCGGAAGTCGCGCATTTCGCGTGCCAGCGAGGCCGCCACCTCCGGTCCCTTTTCCCGGCCATAGAGGAAACTCACGGTCTCAAGAAAGTCCTGATAATGGTCGCCCTCGTCAGGCTCGTCGCCGGTGAGTGTGAGCATCCGGTAGGGCGTGGCGGAGAGCAGCAATGTGCGGGCGGCGTGCCCATCGCCGCCCGAGTAGTCGAACAGTTCGCGTGCGAGGATCGCTGCGTCGCTGTCGCCGTGCAACAGATCCCGAAACCGCTGAAACTCGTCCATGATGATCAGGTCGGGTTGCAGCGCGTCCACGCAGGCGTGGGACAGCTTTGCGCGGAGCCGTGCGACCAAGCTGTTGCGGGGCTGCGTCATCTCTGGGGGATAGAGGTCCCGGCGGCGCGGGAAGAGTTCGCAAACCCGCTCAAGTTCCTCGAATAGGTCGTGATCTGCCTGCACGTCGCGGCGGAAGCGATCAATTATGCGCTTGTCGACACCTTCGAGGGTGAGATCGTGCACTGCGCGGTTCCAGCCGTCGATGCCGGACGTGACCTGCAGCAGGTTGTGCAGGCCCCGCGGGCGCGTAACGAGATCGCGCAGGAGATGGCACAACAGGGCGCGTTCCTGCGCGACTCCCGTCGCGGAGCGCAGATCGAATGTCGTGCCCGGCGTCAGGCTGATGAAGTTCACCTTGTTGGCATCGAGACCCTCTTGGCCGCGCATTTGCAGGGGAACGAGGGTCATGCGGGTCGGCAGGGCGAGCTCCCGCCGACCAAGGACGTTCAGCCGATTGAGGTTCTGGGCGGCGATCGCCTGGTTCGAGCAGATGTAAAGGATATCGATCCGTTTGGTGCTGTACCACAGGTGCTCGATCATGCGAGCGATGACCCCGCGGGCCACCATCGTCTTGCCGAGGCCGACTTCGTCGGCGACCAGGAACTGGCGGACAGGATCGTTCTGGCCGTAGAGCCGATCGAAGACATAATCGACAGTGCGCCGCTGAAAGACCTTGAGTGGAGCGAGCGCTGCGTCGGCGCGGAACCGTTCATTCACCATGCGCGGCATCCTGCGTATCAAGCGCAATTCGGAAGGTGTTCCAGAGCGCGCGGAACTCGGCGGGGATCGGGTCGGTATCGGTACCGTCGTCGGATTCCAGGCGTGCGATCAGGCGTTCTATGGCTCGGAGCTGGTCGCCGCCTTGGCAGAACGCCCGGACCATCTCTTCGAGAATCGGCGCGTCGTCGCTTGCCGCGCGCCACGCGCCTTGACCTGACCCGTCCTGCGCCGCCAGAGCGGCGGCGAAGGGATCCCCCAATTCTGAGAGGAGAAGCCGCAGGTAGCGAAAGAAAGCGTCCCTGCTATTGATGACCCAGCGCAGGATGGCGGCGTGGCGCTCTGCGGGCAGCCCATCCATCACGAGCCCAGTGCTGAACAGGATAGAGAAATCTTCCTTCTCGTCCGTGAGATGACAGGCGAGAAATCGGGTGAGATCGACCAACGGCATCGCGCCAAGGTCAGCGGGCTGTCCTTGCCGAAGCAGCTCCAGCACGGAGTGCGCATGCCCTTCGCCCCGTGTGATCGGCCAAACGCGAAAAGCTCCAATCCCAGCAAGCGGGAGCGGTCCGGGTGGTACAAGCCAGACCCGCCAAGCCGAAGCCCCATCGTCGGCTGGCTCGCCACGCTCGCCACGGAGCTTCAGGGCACTGCGGCATATCTCGCGCCGCGCCAAGTCCAGACGCGCCTCGGCTGTCCGTTGCGCCGCATCGGCGGCGTTCATCTCGTTGCGCACGAAAGGCCGCGTCAGCCTGCCGAACCCCTTGTCGCCAAGGATTTCCTCGACGCTCCCGACCCGCGACCGCTTCCCCGTCAGGGTGGCGAAGATCTCTACATTGTTGCCGGTCAACAGCGCTGGCCGCGTGGCGTTTCCCGAACCGATCGTAATCGCGGTGTCCCAGCCACGCTCGGCGATGAACGCCTTGGCGTGAAGCCCTTGCAAGGCCGCGGCATCCTCCTCCTCGCCATCTTCCGTGGTCGCCATTTCGTCGAGCACGGCAACGCCTGCAAAGCGATCCAGCGTGGCATCGGAAACTTGTGCGAGTTCGTCGGACCGCCCGATGAAGAAGGGTTGTTCGGCGCTGGCTAGGCCGGCGAGCATCGACAGGGTCTGATCATCGCAGAAGGGGGACACCACACCCAGCCGCGCGCAGGGTTCCGGGCGCCAAGGCTTTCCACCGAGTCCGTTGACCGAGTAGGAGACGCTCTGGAACGGTTCGGGCAGAGTCCATTCGGCGCGCCGGATGTCGGCGGCGAGTTCATTGACAAGTGTATTCGTACCCTCGGGTGCGCCTGCGGTCGCGAGGCCGGGGAGCTGACGGAGAAAGTCGGCGATCGGGCGGTTGATGGCTTTGGGCTGCTTGGTGACCACGCCGTCGAGGGTGGCTGCAAGATCCCAGGAGCGATCACGTGTCAGGTTCCGAGAGAGAATAAGTAGACGCAGGCGCGTTGGCTCTTCAGAGCGCAGCGGCGTGAAACGCAGTGCCCACATCTTGGGGTGGAAGGCTCCGCCTTTAGGTGCGGCGACCTCGACCACGATGCGTTCGAGCAGCGAGCAAAGGCGGGAGTGCGGTCGGGCACTTGCTTGGATGTGGCCCGCGTCGGTGAAGACCACGAGGCGGCCCGCGATGCGCTCGGCGCCCTCCAGCAGCGCCAAGGGGTGAGAAAGTATGTCGTCGCGATTTTCTGCTGCGAAGAGCGCAAGACTGACCGGCACCGCGAGCGCGGTCTCGAAGTCGAGCGAGAAGGTCGTGGCGACCGCCGCATCGAAGACATAGCCTGCAGGCGGCTGAAGATTGTCGCCGTAGAGTGTCCGCTGCTCGGGATCGAGGCTGCGCCTATTTAGCATGCGCGAGATCCCGCAGATGGGATTTGGCCTGCGCCCAGCGGAAGCTGAGG
>CAZBKC010000325.1:0-4287 GCA_964492345.1 uncultured Steroidobacter sp.
CCTCGACCTATCGCGATGCCTACGCCTTCATCATCATGATCACGATGCTGTTCGTGATGCCTCGCGGCCTGTTTGGCGAGAAGGTCAGCGAACGGGTATGACGACAGCTGCAGCAGTTCCTCGTTCGCCGATTGCGCATTGCCAAAGACGGTGCCTAGCGTGGGAGGCCGCATGAATGGGCCCCGTGGCACTGCGGCGGCCCGCCTGAGTGGGTCTAGCCAAGCGCATCCATCAGGACTTCGCCGTGCCATCACGTGGCTGGCGGTTGGCGCGGCATTGGTTCTGCCCCAGTTGCTGGGCGGAAGCTATGTTCTTCAAGTCATCAACTTTGGACTGGTCAGTCTGATCGTCGTGGTAGGGCTGAACTACATCACCGGCTACTGTGGACAGATCAACTTCGCGCAGGCCGCGTTCTACGGCATCGGCGCCTATACGACAGCATTCCTGATCCTCAGGGGTATGTCGTTCTGGATCGCCATGCCGCTGGCCGTGGCTGGGACCGGTTTGTGCAGCATTTTGCTGGGTGCGCCGACTTTGCGCTTGCGTGCGTTCTACCTTGCGATGGCGACGATAGGGTTCAGCGAAATCGTGCAACTGCTGCTTGTCCATTGGGAGCCGGTGACCGGTGGAACGTCGGGCTTGCGAGGGATCCCTGGGATTACGATCTTTGGCTTCGCATTGCAAGGGCAATTGCATTACTACTATTTCCTACTCGCCTGGGCCGCGCTCGGGCTGTGGTTGGCGGTTCGTGTTCGCTCGACGAAACTCGGTCGGTCGATGCTCGCACTTAGGGACACTGAAATTGCCGCTGAGGTCGCAGGTGTCAACACCGCGCGCGTCAAGGCGATTGCGCTGGCGCTTTCTGCCATCTATGCAGGTGTCGCCGGCGCGCTCTACGTCGCCTACGTTGGCTATGTCAGTCCCGAGGGCTTCTCAACCGCGCAGGCGATCCTGTATTACACGATGTTGATCATCGGCGGCACCGGTTCGGCCGTTGGTGCGGTGGTCGGCACGATCACGCTAACCGCGTTACCAGAGGCGTTACGCTTCCTGAGAGAGTGGTACATGGTGCTCTACGGCCTGGGCGTCATCGCGATCATCGCGGTGTTGCCCGGAGGGCTTGTCACTCTGCCGCGCCGGCTCATGCGCGGCGCCGTGCCGACGAGCGCGCCCGTGCGTCATGCCGCCGTACATGCGGAAGCCGCGCCAGTCGTCGCCGCATCGGCGACGAGCCGGCCTACCGGGGCGGTGCGCGAAGCTATTCTTTCGATCAAGGGCGTGACGCAGCGCTTCGGTGGTTTGACCGCGCTTGACAACGTCAGCATTGATGTCCGTGAGGGCCTGGTTCACGCGGTGATCGGGCCGAATGGTGCCGGCAAGACCTGCTTCCTGAATGTCCTGACGGGTGCGTACCATCCGCAGGCGGGCTCGGTGAGGATGCTCGATCGAGAGCTATTGGGATTGCGCCCATTCGAGATCACGCACTTGGGGATATCGCGCAACTTCCAAAATATTCGGATCTATCCCAGTCTGTCAGTGCTCGAAAACGTGATGGTCGGCCAGGCGTGCCGCGCCTCGGTCAACACGCTGCAGTCGTTCCTGGGAACCCCTGCCAGTCGTCGCGAGGAATGTGAAATACGGCACGCCGCGTGCGATGCGCTGGAATTTGTAGGACTTAGCGAACACGCAGAGCGCCCGGCCGAGAGTCTTGCCTATGCACAACGCAGGCTTCTCGAGATTGCGCGGGCGATTGCCACCCAGCCGAAGATCCTGCTACTCGACGAGCCGGCTGCTGGCATGAACACTCAGGAATCGTCGGAACTAATGGATTTGATACGGGTCATCCGCAAGCGCGGCACGACCATAGTCCTGATCGAGCACAACATGAGGTTGGTGATGGGCGTGAGCGACTACATCAGCGTGCTCGACTTCGGCAAGAAAATCGCCGAAGGACATCCCGAGGAGATCAAGGAAGACCCGGCAGTAATCAAGGCCTATCTCGGTCATTCAGTCACGAAAGAAAACCGTGCTTGAGATCGAGCACATCGACGTTCAGTACGGGCCGGTCGCGGCCTTGCGCGGTGTGTCGTTCCACGTGAACGAGGGCGAGATTGTTACGTTGGTTGGGGCTAATGGCGCCGGCAAGTCGACCTGCTTGCGTACCATCTCGGGTCTGCTACGACCGAATGTGGGCTCGATCACCTACTGCGGCAGGGGCATCGTCGACGTAAACCCCGAGGACATCGTGCGTCTGGGGATCGCCCATTCGCCGGAGGGCCGTCGGGTCTTCCCCGGTCTTACCGTCCGCGAAAATCTCGAGCTCGGGGCAACGCCATGGCGGCGCCGCGGCGAAAGCGTCGCCAACGACATCGAGCGTGTCTACCAGCTTTTTCCGCGGCTGAAGGATCGCCGGAATCAGGCCGCATGGTCGATGTCCGGTGGAGAGCAGCAAATGCTGGCGGTAGGGCGCGCGCTGATGGGGCGGCCGAAGTTGTTGCTGCTCGACGAACCATCCCTGGGTTTGGCGCCGATTGTGATCGAACAGCTTTTCGAACGGATTGTCGAGATCAATCAGTTGGGCGTGACGATCCTTTTGGTCGAACAGAATGCCGGCATTGCGCTGTCGGTGGCTAAGCGTGGCTACGTTTTGGAGAACGGACAGGTCGTACTCGAAGGGACTACCGACGAGTTGCGTCATCATCCTCGAGTGCGCGAGGCCTATCTCGGCGGCTGACAGGCGTGTTCTTGCGACTGTAGTAGGGCTAAGAACCAAGAAGCGGCCGTCCGGCACACCACGCTAGTTCAAGCCGAGAGACCAGAGTTTCGGGCTCCATTCACAAGGTGAATTGAAATCATGCTTTTGCGTACCTGGACAGGGTTGTAGAGGCTACCTACATTGACGGTGCTCAATCAGCCGCGCGAAAGGTGCCCCGTGCCGATATCCACCTTTGTCAAGAAAAACCTGTACAAGGACTCGGTTGCGCTGATGCGCATCGCTCAGATGGTGCTATCGCGCGACGGGGTGCAACGTGCCACGCTACTTATGGGTACGCCAGCCAACAAGGCCATCATGGCCTCGGCCGGATTACTCGGTGCCGAACTGGAAGCTGCCGAGCCGGGCGATGTGCTGGTCGTCGTTGACGCCGAATCGCCCGACGCGATGGACGCAGCGGTCGACGAGATTGAAGGCTGGCTAGAAGGTGTAGGCGCCTCGAAGGGAAGCGAGCCTGCGGCGACGCTGATGCCGCGGTCCATCGCCATGGCGCGCTCGCGTATCGACGGCGCACGTCTAGCGCAGATTTCTGTGCCAGGCCCATATGCTGCGGCCGAAGCGATGAAGGCCCTACGCAATGGGCTGCATGTATTTTTGTTCAGCGACAACGTGCCGTTGGAGCAGGAACGGACAATTAAGAGGTTGGCTCGAAGAAAGGACCTGCTGGTGATGGGCCCAGACTGCGGTACCGCAATCATTTCAGGAACCCCGCTGGGCTTTGCCAACGTCGTGCGTGCGGGTCACATTAGTTTGGTGGGCGCATCCGGTACTGGACTGCAGGAAGTCAGTTGTCAGATCGACGCGCTCGGTCATGGAATCCGCCACGTCATCGGCACCGGCGGGCACGATGTCAGCGAAGAAATCGGCGGCAGCACGATGCGCCAGGCACTGGATATGCTCGCTGCGGATGCCGCCACACGGATTGTTTGCATCGTGTCCAAACCACCTGCACCCACGGTCGCGCAGCAAGTGATCGATCAGGCAGTGGCAATCGGCAAGCCGGTGGTGATGCTCTTTCTCGGGGCAGACCTGTCCGCTGCGAAGTTGCCGAAACATGTGGTGGTGGTCAGCACGCTCTATGACGCTGCCGCCGCTGCCGTTGCGATGGATGACGGACGAAATTTCACTCTGGCCGAGACGGATGATTGGACAAGGATGGTCGAACCCGAAATGCGACGCTTGGCGCCTAGCCAACATGCGATACGCGGTTTGTATTCCGGTGGCACGTTTTGCAGCGAGGCAGAACATCTCTGGAGGGGTACGGGCTTACTCGTCAATGCCGCCGGTTCAGCGCAAGCCGTACGTGGTGCTGGCCACGTTGCCGTCGACCTTGGCGACGACATGTTTACAGTCGGCCGCCCACATCCGATGATCGATCCCAGCATCCGAATAGAGCGCATTGCGCAAGAGGCGCTTGATCCCGCAACGGCCGTGATCGTGCTCGACGTCGTATTGGGCTATGGGGGACATGAAGACCCGGCAGGCGCAGTCGCGCCGGCCATCCGGCAAGCCAG
>CAZBKC010000326.1:0-4265 GCA_964492345.1 uncultured Steroidobacter sp.
GTTCCGGCCATGACGATCAGCGCATCCGTCTCTTCCGTGCTCTTCTGTGCCTGCATCAGTCGATCGCGATACTTCTTGCTGTCGCGAAACTTGAGCGGATCTTCCGGCTCGACGTCGGCTGCGAGTTCGGCAAAGGAATCCGGATCGAGGAAGTGTTCGAGCCGCTCGCGCGCGCCGATGCGCATGTGATGCGAGCACTTGGGACACACATGCAGATTGCGCTCGAGCTCGGCCCGGTACAGCACAGCGTCGCATGCTGCGCACTTCATCCACAGACCTTCGGGAACCGAACGCGTGCGGCGCTCGGTCTTGATCCGCGAAGGCATGATTTTTTCGAACCAGGTCATCGGAGGCGTATTCCCTTGAAACGGCACGGGCCCGCGAGAGGCGGCATCTATACTTTGTCTGGGCGAACCGGGCAAGGGAAGCCCAGGACGTCGCCGGCGATGCTCGGCAGGCTCAGTATTCCCTCGTACTGGATTCCGGCAAGGTAGAGACCGTCGGGTGGAGCGGTGATGCCACCGACCCTGCGGTCCCGTGCCGCAAGAACCCTGGCAACCCATTCGATCGGCTCATCACCCTTCCCCACCGCGATCAGCGTGCCGACGATGTTGCGCACCATGTGGTGCAGGAACGCGTTCGCTGTGATGTCGAGGCAGAGCAGTTCTCCTTGCCGGCAAACCCCGATCCGTTGCAGGCGTCGCGTCGGTGAGCGCGACTGGCATTCGGCCGCGCGAAACGACGAGAAGTCGTGCTCGCCGAGCAACTGCTGTGCAGCGACGTGCATGCGCTCATGATCGAGCGGTTCGCGAATCCAGGTGACATTCCCTGCGCACAATGCAGGACGCACCTGCCGGTTGAGGATGATGTAACGGTAACTGCGCGACATCGCGCTGTAGCGCGCGTGAAAGGACTCCGGCACCGCCCTCGCCCACAATGCGCTGACCTGTGGCGGCAGATTGGCATTCGTACCGAGCACCCAGTTGCGTTCGGAACGAACGGACGGGGAATCGAAATGCACCACCTGGATGGCCGCATGGACGCCGGCATCGGTTCGTCCGGCGGCGGTGACTTTTACGGGATGATCCGCGACGACCGCAATGGCCGCTTCAACAGTGGACTGAATGCCGCGTGCATGCGTTTGCGACTGCCAGCCGGCAAAGGCACTGCCGTCGTATTCGAGTCCGAGAGCAAGGCGGGACATGGAAGAGAAGCGGTTGGCGGTTAGCGGTTAGTTTAAGAATTCGCCGCCGCCCCGCTCCAACAGTAGCCGGCGAACGCCGGACTCTGAAACTAACCGCTAACCGCTAACCGCTTCTCGAGTTACCGGATCGAATCCAGCAGCCTCTGCGCTTCCTGCTTCTGGTTGGACGTACCTTCCTGCAGTACTTCCTCGAGGATGCTGCGGGCGCCGTCCGGATCGCCCATGTCCATATAGGCCCGGGCCAGGTCGAGCTTGGTACCCACTTCACTCATCGTGACGGGTTCGAGCTCCGAAAGCTCCATTTCAGTCGTGATGACCTGCTTGTTGGTTGGTGCATGGTCTTCTGCACCGAGCGCCTCACCGACATCCAGATCGATCTTCTGGAATTCGCTCGTACGGTCCGCAAATACGTCGCTGGAGAACCGGTCCGCCTCAGCGATCGGCTGACGCAGCGTATCGCCGCCGCCGACAGCCGGCTCATCGAAACTGTCCAGGTCGACGTCAATTTCCGCCGCTCGCTTGGGCATGTGCGCCGTCATCTGGGCGGTGCTGTCGATATCGACACGCGGCTGCTCGATCGTGTCGCCACCGCCGAGGTCGACCTGATCGATGTACACGGTACCCGTGCTCTCGATGTCGAACTTCTCGACGCGCGGCGCTTCCATCGTGCGATCCAGGCTGCCGAGCGACGGCGCGAGCTGTGTCATCTCGTCGTCACGCAACGCATGACCGGGCGATGATTCCTCGGCTGAGAAGTCCTTCTCCAGTGAGGCGGTCTGTTCCAGGGCACCGGTGGTTTCAAGGGAATCGACATCGAGCCCCAGATCGTCGAGCGAAAGTTCGGCTGTCTGCTCGGCCGTCGGCTTGCTGACCAGCTGCGCATCGACCATTTCGCGAACCGTCTGCGAAGATCGATCGAGCATGGGCGATTCGATCGTCGGCGTCTCCTGCGTGCGTGCCAGGGGATCCATTTCGCGGGTCGGCTCCTCATCCTGCTCCAGCTTCGGCTCGTCGAGCAGAAAGTCCAGATCCGAACTGGAATCGGACGATGCAGCCTTGCGCTCACCGCTGCCAAACTCCATGTCCAGCGCGCCGCCTGCAGCGGCCTCCGGCTCGGCGAACAGGTCCAGATCTACGCGGTTCTCACCACCTTCCAGGTTGACGTCAACCAGATCGACGTGTCCGGGCGCACCTTCCGACTTGAACATCGGATCTTCCGGAGCGATCTGACGCCCCATGATGGCGACCTTGTCCCACTCGCCCGCGGTTTCCTGGTCGCGCGTCATGTGCAGCTCGCGTGCCGTGTCGAGGAACAGATCGCGATTGCCCCAGACGAAGTAGATTTCCAGCAGCTTCAGCTTCAGATCGCGTCGTTCCGGTTCACGCTCGATGGCGATCTTCACCAGGTCCGCGGCCTGGTCGTACAGGCCATAGGCCATGTGGAAATCGGCTTCCGCCAGCGCGTCCTGCTGATCGAAGCGCACCGACGTTTCGCTGCTGAGCGTCTCGTCGACCGGCTTGGACTCGGTGAGCGTGATCGGTCCGGCGGCAGGGTGCGACGCCGGGGCTTCCTTGCGATCAGTGGCAACCGGTGCGGGTTCGTCGTCGAAGCCGGCGAGCGGTTCTTCGGCAGCATCATCGTCGACGCTGAACACGTCCGCTCGTCCCCGCGACGCAGTTGCCACGGCAGGTGCAGCACGGTCGAAGCGGGGTTCGAACGCAGCCGGCGAAAAGGTTTCGACATCCGGGCCTTCGCTCGATTCACGGCGACGCTTGAGGAAGGCGAAGATCAGACCGATGACGAGCAACAGCCCTGCGGCCACCGGAACCCACCAGAAATCGCCGATGCGATCGACAAGCGACGGCGCAGGCTCCTCGACGGGTGTGGGTTTCGGGCGAGTCGGCCGGACCGGTTCCGCGGCTGGCTCAGGCGTGGCTTCGGTGTCGGCCTGCACCTCGGCGGCCGGTTGTTCAGCCGGAACTTCCGGTTGCGCGGCAGGCGGCGTTTCCGTCACACCCTGCTGAATATTCGACAGGTCAGGGCTCGTAACCTGCAGTCGTTTGTCTTCGGCGGCAGGCCCAGCGGCGGTCCCGGCTGAAGGTGCCGCCGTGGCTGTCGGCTCGACGGCCGGTGTCGCAGCGGACGTTGCCGGCGCAACCGGTTCTTCCGGCGTGACAAGGCGCAGGCGCGTGGATTCGTCTTCAGAAGCCGTGCGGAACGAACTGCTCCAGGCCTCTTGGTGCCGAGCCACCTCGGCGGAGGCTTCCGACCGCGACACGGCGGCTTCGATCTCGGCGAGATCCGGCACGCGCAGGACGCTGCCAGCCAGCAGGCGATTGATGTTGCCGGCGAACGCTTCGGGATTCGCACGGAACAACGCAATCATCGTCTGATTCTGTGCGCCTGCGGATCTGTTCGGATTCACCTGGCGGGCAATCCGCGAAAGCGTGTCGTTGCGCTGGACTTCGTACGTGCCGCCAACAGCAGCCGGCGCTGAGACGGGCGGAGTCGACTCTTCCTGCGCAACTGATTCTGGCGGCGGTACCGGGCGGGTCGGTTCTGCAGGCGTGGACTCACGCTCGATGCGACCTTCGGTGCGTGCTCCGGACTCCGGAGCCGTCACTGGGCGATTTTCCTCAGGCTGCGACGGCATGAAGACCGGCGGGTCGAGCAGGACCGTGTATTCGCGCAGCAGGCGACCGCGACCCCAGCTCGCTTCCACGAGAAGCGTCACGAACGGTTCGGTGATCGAACGGTTCGACGTGACCTTGATGGTCACCTGGCCATCGCGCGTGCGGCTGACGGCAAAATCGAAATTCGACAGGTAAGAGGGACGGTCGATGCCATACCGCGCGAACATCTCATTGCTCGCGAGCGTCACCTTGAGCTCGGCCAGTTCCTCGCGAGTCGGCGCAATCACCTCGATGTCGGCATCGAAAGGCTGATTGAGTGCCGAGTTGAGACGGATTTCGCCCAGACCGAGCGCGTAAAGCGTCGCAGGGGACAGCATGACGCCCGTCAGCAGCAGGCGCGGCAAATATCTTCTCATCAGCTCTCCCG
>CAZBKC010000327.1:0-4247 GCA_964492345.1 uncultured Steroidobacter sp.
GTTGCCCCCCCCCCAACCCCCCCCCGCTTTGCGGGGGAGGGAGTAGTCGTTCACCGATAGTCTGGCCAGCAAACCAGCGGCCAGTCGCCAGTCGCCTGTTCAATCACTGCATACGCAGCGCCTGAACCAGGAACGCCCACTGATCCGCCCAGTCTTCGATCTGCATCCATACCGGCTTGCCCGCACCGTGTCCTGCCCTGGTCTCGACGCGAAGAAGAATCGGGTTCCTGCAGCCCTGAGCGCGTTGAAGTGCAGCCGCGAACTTGTAGCTGTGCCACGGCACGACACGATCATCGCGATCCGCTGTGGTGATGAGTGTCGGTGGGTAGCACTGTCCTGCCTTCACGTTGTGTACGGGTGAGTACGCGTACTGCGCCTTGAACTCGTCCGGGTTCTCGCTCAGACCGTAGTCGGTGGACCACTGGCGCGCATTGGCACTGGCAGTGTGATAACGCAGCATGTCGAGCACGCCGACGCTGGGAAGTGCCGCGCCGAACAGATCGGGACGCTGGGTCATGACCGCACCCACGAGCAGTCCGCCGTTGCTGCGACCGCGAATCGCGAGTTTCGGGGTGGACGTGTACTTCTCTGCGATCAGCCACTCGGCCGCCGCGATGAAGTCGTCGAATACATTCTGTTTCTGCAGACGCGTGCCGGCCCGGTGCCAGGCTTCGCCGTACTCGGAGCCGCCGCGCAGATTGGCCACCGCGTACACGCCACCCATTTCCAGCCACACCAGCGCAGGCACGCTGAAACCGGGCTGCTGGGAAATATTGAATCCGCCGTAGCCGTACAGCATGAGTGGCGCCGTGCCGTCCTTCTTCAGATCGCGCCGATGCGTGATGAACATCGGGACACGCGTACCGTCCTTGCTCTTGTAGAACACCTGTTCCGTCACGTACTGATCGGTCCTGACAGCGATCTTCGGCGTGCGGAACGAGTCGACCTTGCCGGTGCTGACATCGAGCCTCGAGACCGAGGTCGGCGTCAGGAAGTCGCTGTACAGGAAGAACGTCTCGTCATCGTCGACGTCGGTTTCGAATCCGCTGACCTGGCCGTAGCCGGGCAGCTTCACGTCGTAGAGCGGCTTGCCTTGCAGATCGCTGACGCTGACGACCGAGTAGGCATCCCTGACATACTGCCCCACGACGCGCCTGCCGATCACCGATGCTTCCAGCAATGCGGTGGACTGCTCCGCCAGCACGTCGCGCAGCCTTGCGGCACCGCCCGCTTCCGCCGGCACGGCGACCAGGCGGGCGTTCGGTGCATCGCGTGTAGTCCGCACATAGAAAACATCATCGAGCGTCGCCACCACCTCATAGTCGGCATCGAAGTCATCGAAGAGCCGCACGACCGGCCCTTCGGGCTGCGAGTTCGCATCGAGCTTCTGGAAATAGATGCCCATCTTCTGCGAGCCGTCGTACAGCGTGATGATGAGATAGCGGCCATCGCCGGATACCTGCGGATATGGATAGCGCGTCGGGTGATCGGTGACGCGGAAGATCGATCGATCGGCCTGCTGGCTGTCGCCGAGTTTGTGCAGATGGATCGACTGCTGCTTGGAGTCGTCGCCCTTGCCGTCTTCACGCTGCGGATAACGCGAGTAGTAGAGAAACTTCGAATCGGCCGTCCAGGCGACTTCGCGAAACTTCATGAAGCGCAGCGTATCGGGCAGGTCCGTGCCCGTATCCACCTCGCGCACGTGCCATGTGCGCCAGTCGGTGCCGCCGTCGGAGAGACTGTAGGCGAGCAGCTTTCCATCCGGACTCGGCACGAACTCGCCCAACGCCACGGTGGCATCGCCGCTGAACGTGTTCGGGTCCAGCAACACGCGCGGCTCCGCGGAAAGGGAGTCCGCAACGTACAGCACGCTCTGATTCTGCAGGCCGTCGTTGCGCAGGAAAAAGTAGCGACCACCGCGCTTCTTCGGCACGTCGTAGCGTTCGTAGTTCCATAGCCCGGTCAGACGCTGCTTGATCCTGTCACGCGCCGGAATCGCTTCGAGATACGGTTGCGACAGTTTGTTCTGGGACGTCACCCAGTCGGCTACCGCAGGTGTGCCGATGTCTTCCAGCCATCGATACGGATCGGCCACCCGCACGCCGTGATAGGTGTCGACATGATCGATGCGCTGCGACGCAGGATAGACAACACCATCCGTGGACGCAGCCTTCCCCGCAATCTCGGCAGAGGCGATCGCAGGCAACAGCAGGCAAAGGGCCAGAACGGTTCGGCTCATCGCAAATCCTCGCAGGAACACGTCATGGTATGGTCGCGCAGCGCAACCCTCGTCTGCATAGACTACAACCTTCGAAAACACCGATGCGGTATACAAGCGCCCTGCTCGTCGTTTCCCTGATGCTGCCTGCCGCGATCTGCGCAGCGGCCGACACGCAGACATTGAGTGTCGAACGTCTCTTCAGCGGCCCGGACCTGAGCGGACCGCGACTGCGCAGTCCGGAATTCTCGCCGGACGGACGCTATGTCACCTATCTGCAGGGCAAGGCCGACAACAAGGATGAGCTGGATCTCTGGGCTTTCGATACACGGACCGGACAGCAGAAGCTGCTCGTCGATTCGCGTGCTTTCGTCACGGGCGATGAGCGTCTTTCTCCGGAAGAGGCAGCACGACGCGAGCGTCAACGCACGGCATCCCTGAAGGGTATTGTCGAATACAAATTCTCGAGCGATGGCCAACGGCTGCTCGTGCCGCTGGCAGGCGATCTCTACGTCTACGACCTGACCGCGAAGCGAACTCCCGTGCGCCGACTCACGAACACGGAAAGCTACGAAACAGATGCGCGCTTTTCACCTCGCGGCAACTACGTCAGTTTCGTGCGCGACCAGGATCTGTTCGTCATCGATCTTGCGAACGGCGAGGAACACGCACTGACCGCCGACGGCGAGGGCCTGATCCAGAACGGCGTCGCCGAATTCGTGGCGCAGGAGGAGATGGACCGCTCGACCGGCTACTGGTGGTCGCCGGACGAAGCGCGCATCGCGTTCACGCGCGTGGACGACTCGCCCGTGCAGGAAGTCGAACAGCTGGAAATCAACGCCGATGGTGCGCGCGTCACGCGGCAGCGCTATCCCGCCGCCGGCACCGCCAATGCCCATGTCGAGCTGCGGATACTCGATCTCGGATCGCGCAACATTTCGCCTGTGTCTGTCGATTTCGACCACGGCTATCTGGCGCGCGTGAACTGGTTCCGCGATTCGCGATACCTCGCCGTCCAGCGGCAGACGCGCGATCAGAAGACGCTGGAGGTGCTGAAGGTCGACACCAGAAGCGGTGAGTCGCGTCCGCTGCTGAGGGAAACGAGTCCCGCCTGGATCGAACTTCATGACGATCTGCGGTTTCTGGAGAAGCGCAACGCCTTCGTCTGGGCTTCGCGACGCTCCGGCTACCGGCATCTGTACCTTTACGATCTCGACGGCAATCTCATCCGGCCGTTGACGAGCGGAGAGTGGATGGTCGTTGGCGATGGCACCGAAGACGGTGTCGTCGGCATCGACGAAGACAGGGGCCTGGTGTACTTCATGGCGAACGAGGCTTCTCCGCTCGAGCGCCAGCTCTATGCGACGTCGCTGAGCACGAGCGACCCTCGCAAGGTGCGAAGGATTTCACTCGAACCCGGCGTGCATGATGCGCGGCTCATGCCGAACCACCGGTACTACCTCGATCAATGGTCCTCGCCGCAACAGCCGCCGACCGCCAGCGTGCGCACGCTGGACGGCAAGGTGAATCGCTGGCTGATACGCAACGAACTGGACGACAGTCATCCGTATCACACTTTTCGATCGAGCCATTCGAGCGAAGAGTTCGGTTCGCTGCAGGCGAGCGACGGACAGATGCTCTACTACCGGCTGATCAAGCCCGTGCCGTTCGATCCGGGCAAGCGTTATCCGGTCGTCGTCGATACCTACGGCGGACCGCACCTGCAGTATGTACGCAAGGACTGGATGGGCGGCTCACGCGCCGTGCAGGGCTACTTTCGCCAGTTGCTTGCCCAGCGCGGCTTCGTGGTATTCACGCTCGACAATCGCGGCTCGGGATTCCGCGGTGAAGCATTCGACACGGCAATCAGCGGACGACTCGGCAGGATCGAGATCGAAGATCAATTGCGCGGCGTCGATTACCTGAAGAGCCTCCCGTATGTCGATGGCGAACGGATAGGCATCATGGGCTGGAGCTACGGCGGCTACATGTCGCTGATGGCCCTCACGACGACAACAGCCTTCAAGGC
>CAZBKC010000328.1:0-4237 GCA_964492345.1 uncultured Steroidobacter sp.
GGTATCGATCACCGCGTGCACCCGGATCCTGCCGACCCGTCCCGACGCCAGCAGCAGCCGGTCGAAGTGGATTTTCACCGGTACGCGGATGAAACCCGGCGGCGGGCGCTGGCCGCGCGAACGCCCGATACGGATCTGGTCGTTCACGAAGTCCACGGTGATGCGCATGCCGTCGAATCCCTGCATGCCCAATATGCCTTCCGCGCCGCCCATCACGGCATTCAGGACCGGCAATCGCAGGCTGTCCTGGCGCAGATCCCCGGTTTCGAAGCGATCGATCGACACGGTGGGCACCAGCAGCGAGCCGGTCACGCCACTGATCCTGACGCTGTTTTGCGAATCGATCGGCAGGCCCAGCGAGTCGACAAGGCGGGTGGTCAGGACGGACTGGTTGGCCCCCGTGTCGACCATCATCCGGAAGGGCCCTTTGCCATTGATCATCACCGGGGCGAGTACCCGGCCGATGCGATCCGGTCGCGTGGGTGCGGCGTACAGATGTTCGGGTTCCAGCGACGGGAACGGAAGCTGGACCGGAACGGACGGCAAGGGCAGAGGCTGATGTCCGGGAGAGGCCTGCGCACTGGTGCCGATAGCCAGCGTCGCAGCCAGCAGGGCCGCAGCGTTGCCCAGGAACTGCCACCCAGCGTGCTTCATAAACTCCTGCGCAGCCAATGCTGTCCCACGTCGCTCTGCGCTTTCGAAAGTGTGGCACAGCCGATCGCAGAAGCAGATCGCTCCGTGCGCGATGCCTGGGCATGGGTTGCTCGAAATCAGCGTTCCAGTTGCTGAGTCAACTTCATGGCGGCTGTTTGTGCTGCATCGCCCGGATAGAACCGGTCAAAGTCGCGCAGCAAGGCTCGCGCCGCCGGCCGGTCGCCGGCATCGCGGACCAACTCGGCAAGGTGCAGCAGATCGCCGCTCGATGGCAGGCGGAAGTCCGGGTCGGATCGCAGCCGCGCACGCGCCATGTCGACCGCTTCGCCATTGCGTCGTGCCGCGAGCAGCCGAGGCAGGATTTCGCGCGCCAGCCGGTTGGCCAGTCGCGGATCCGGCCATCGTGCGGTGCGCTCGTACAGCCATTCCAGCTCGATCAGCGAATTCGCTCCGTCACCCGCCCGCTCCATGACGCTCTGCCAGGCATTCGCGTGGGCGCCGCCACGCCACTCTGCGTAGATGCGATCGACGAACTGCGTCCGCAGTCTTTCGCGGTCGGTATCCTCGGCCGGTTCGACGCGGTCCACAGTCCAGGCATCCTCGAGCCCGATGTCATCGCCCCGCTCCCGCACCACGCCACCGATGAGACAGAAAGACGCGAGCCAGAGATACATCGAAATCGCGAGCTTCAGCAGGGTGGGCAGCATGCTCAGCGACATCGCAAGCATGCCGATCAGCACCGCGGCCAGGATGAACGCCACGAGCGTTGCGTAATCGCCGCCGAGGCGCCCCATCAGCCGCACGGCCGTGGGCAGGTTGAGGGCCTGCAATGTCGAGCCAGTGACAGCCTGAATGGCGAGCAATGCCGGAAGAACTGCGGCACACGCAATGGCGGCGAGCAGTCCCGGGCCCGCGCCGAGCCAGTAGACCGCCGCCTGCGATGTAAAGAACACGACCAGCACGAGCGCCAGCAACAGGAGCGAGCGCGGCGCGCTGACGGGATTCATCATCTCGACCGACAGGACCGGCGGCTCGGCGTGGGCATTGATCACGCTGTCCATGAGTACGAACGTGTAGTTGAAGAAGCCTGTCAGCAGCAGCAGGCCCAGGGGAATCCCCAGCAGGCTGGCCTGCAGCGCCAGGAACAGCAGAACGCTGAATGTCAGGATGACCAGCAACGGCGCGGTGCGCAGGGGGACTGCAAGAAAGCCGAACGCTGTCTTCGCCTGCATGTGGATTTCTGTCAAGCACCGCACGCACGTGGGCGGCGATGCCAATATAAACCGCCGCGTGGCGGTCGTCCGTCGATGCGGCCGCGCGATGCTGCGGTGCGGCGTCGGCTCGCGGTATGCTCCAACTCCGATATCGACAACGATCCTGATCCCGTCCTATGAAGAAGCGTCGTGAAGCACTGGCCCGGCAGAATTTTCCGGGCGCGGCGGCCGTCCGGCACGAGCAGATGCTCGATGCGGCAGCCCGGCACCTGAATGCCAGTGGCGTGTCGCTCACGTCATTGAGCGACATCGCCGAGAGCCTCGGCGTATCGCGCGCGACGCTCTATCAATACGTCGAGGATCGCGAAGACCTGGTCTTTCAGTGCTATCGGCGTTCCTGCGAGGTCATGGCCCGGCATCTCGGCGAGGCGGTGCGACTGGGCGGCGATGCCGCTGAAGTCATCAGCCTCTTCATCGATCGCATGCTGGATCCGGCCCAGCCGGAAATCGCCACCCGCGCCGAGATCGCGGTGCTCAACCAGGAACGTCACGAGATCATCCAGGGTCTCTACGACGCCATCATCACGCGCCTGGCGAAGGTGCTCGAAACCGGCGCGCAGACCGGCGTGATGCGCGAGTGCGATACGACGATCAGCGCCTCCACCATCATCAGCCTGGTGACCTGGGTTCCGCTGATGCGCTACTGGGCGCCGGCGACCAACATCTATCGCCCCGAGCAGATTGCGACGACCTTGAAAAACTTCGTGCTCGAAGGCGTGGCCATCGACCGGCGTCAGATGCCGGCGTTCGAACCCATCAATCTGTCGCCCCTGGTGGCGCGGGTCATCGGTGTGTTCGATCGCGAGGCCGTCGTCGATGCCAAGCGCGAAACCCTGCTCGCCATTGCTTCGCGCCTCTTCAACAGCAAGGGCATCGATTCGACGTCGCTGGAAGAAATCGCCGGTCAGGTGGGCGCAACCAAACGTACGCTGTATCACCATCTCGGTGACAAGCAGACGCTGCTGGCCACGTGCTACTCGCGCGCCTTCCGTATCTTCCTCTACATCATGGAATGCATGACCCGGTACGAGGGTACGCGCGTGCAGGCCCTGGTTGCATCATTTCACGCCCTGTCGCGAGCCTACCTGCGCGAGGACCTGTCGCCGCTGGCGCCGCTGGTCGGACATGAGGCGCTGAAGGGAGAAACGCAGGCGCAGATGGAGCCGCAGGCCGCGGCGCTGAGCGCGGGCTACATGAATGCCATGAACATGGGTCATGCCGAAGGCAGCGTCCGCATCGACGATCCCATGGCCCAGCTCATGCTGATGCCCGGCTTCGTCTCCTGGCTGGTGAAAGACACCGGCACGCACGCCGAGGACCGCGTCGAACACATCGCGCGCGAGATCAGCACGTTCCTGTGTCTTGGACTGCGAAAGGCGTAAGAGTTTTCACACAGTGTGAAAATCTCCAGTCTTCAGTTTCCTTTCAGATAATCGGTCGCCACCGCCAGCATGGCGCGCATGCCGACTGCCATGCCGGCTTCGTCGACCTGGAACAGCGGCGAGTGATTGAACGGGGCGGTTGCCGGATCGCGATCGCGCGGTGTGATGCCTACCCAGAAGAAGAATGCCGGCACCTGCTGGCCGTAGAAGGAAAAATCCTCGGCGGTGGTCTGCAGGCTGATGGTTTGCACGTTGTCCTTGCCCACCGCGCGTTCCAGCGACGGCAGTACCCGCTGCGTCAGTGCGGGATGGTTGATGACGGGAGGAATGCCGCCCTCGCGCACCTTGAGCGTGGCGGTCGCGCCGTTGGCGGCCGCGATGTTCGTCACCGTGCGATTCATGCGATCGATCACGTCGGTGCGCACGTCCGTGTCGAAGGTGCGGATCGTGCCGATCATTTCCACGTCGTCCGGAATGATGTTGAAGCGGATGCCGCCCTTGATGGCGCCGACGCTGATGACGGTCGGAAATGCCGTGATGTCCACCTGCCGGCTGACGATGGTCTGCAGGCCTGAAATGATTTCGGCAGAAGTCACGACGGGATCCACGCCGCCCCACGGACGCGATCCATGCGTCTGCCGGCCGGTGACATTGATGGCGAAGCTGTCCGATCCCGCCATCATCGGACCCGAGCGATAGCCGATGACGCCGGTCGGCAGCGAGGCGATCACATGCAGGCCGAAAACCGCTTCGGGCCTGGCGATGTCGAACAGCCCCTCCGCCAGCATGCGGCTCGCACCGCCGGTCTCTCCTTCGGGCGCGCCTTCTTCGGCCGGTTGAAAGATGAACAGCACCTGCCCGCGCAATTGCTGGCGCTGCGCGGCAAGTACTTTCGCCACGCCGAGCAGGATGGCGACGTGGGCGTCA
>CAZBKC010000329.1:0-4233 GCA_964492345.1 uncultured Steroidobacter sp.
TGGCTGCGATCGGTCGCCTTGCTGTCATTCGACTCGCCGAACTGGCGGACGGCAGCGCAGCGAAAGCTGCCTTCCGCTGCCGGCGTACCGACGACTGCTTCAACGCCGCAACCGTCGCACGGCGAACCACGCTGTCTTACTAGACCACCTTCGTGTCGTCGGCAGACCATTGATCGAAAGAGCGATGAATGTGGCTATGGGCTTGCCAGATCCGCTGCCTCTCGGGGTTGCGGATCACGTCGTGGCCCTCCATTTTCTTCAGCCAATCCCGTTCGCCCCAGTTGCACCAGACCAGAACTTGGCGCGTGTCAGTGAGGTATCGGCGAAGAAGGTCGGCACGGATATACAGGAGACTGTGCCTATTGCCCGTCCATCCGTCTCCAGCCTCCCTATAGAGAGTCCCAGGCGTACCCGTTGAATCATAGAAGTCGATCTCGCGATCCTTGCTCGCTAAAACAAGGCGCTGAATCAAACTCGGAGCAGGAAGGTTGAAGCCGGAGAAATCGTTGTATGTCGAGTGGTAGGACTCCCAGCCGAAGGTGATGGCCGGAAGCTCAAGGCGAATGCCCCTAATGTGACGAAACTTCGGGGCAGAGCCAAGTGGCACGGAGATGGTTGTGAACATCTCAGAATCTTCGTTCGGCGTGAACCTGATCTCAGCAGCGCCAGTAGGGGCGCTAGCACGAGTTGGGACGCGCACGTGTCGGTCGAATGCCTCGACGACTTGTCGGCGGTATCGGCCGTTGGCTTGGTATAGATGTCGAGCGAAGTTCTCGCGACGCCCGGCTTCTCCCGCGTAGAGATAGTGCTCGGTGGCTGCCTCGGGAATCGCACCATTGCCCGGATAGTCAATCGAGAGAAATTTCGCCTTGAGCTTGCGCACGTCCTTCCTCGCGACGAACATGCCGCGCAAGAACGCAAAGAGTTCGCGGTCGTTCTTCTCGTCAGTCCCGCGGACGAAGCCTTCCAAGAGGACCCACCCACCCGGATGACCATTGATCTCGGGTACCGAAAGCAGAGGTCGCCAGTTCGGAGTGAAGCCGCTTTGGACCCAGTCCGCGGTGGTCGAATGGGCGTCGCCGAACAGATCAGGGATGGGCGGAATCCAATCGGGTGGTCGCTTCGGGAAGCTGGGATCAACCCCGCAGTCGGACGTTCGTTCCCCAAGGCGCCAATCGGGCAGTTTCCTGGCAGCCTCTCGCTCGCCCCACATCTCGAAGTAGGCGATCCAGGAGTACTTCTTGCCGTACCGATCAACCTTCTCGTGGTCGCGTGCTTTCCACGACGTCCTTCCGATATCACCGTCCGGGTCCTTGAATCGCTCCGCCCGGTAGCCCAAGTCGAACATCCGCCGCTCGATCTTCGCGCGGACCTGGACGTAGTCTGGTTTTTTCTCGTCATAGTTGGCCCGGTTCGGGATCAAGCGACCTATCGTGTAGTTGCCGAAGTCCATCTGGATCGCATGATCGATGGCTTGCTTCACAGTCTCATCCGGCGTGCCATCGCTCGCGAACGTCGACCGAGCGGTAGGGAACGGCGGCGCCATGTGCAGGCTGGCAGTCTTAGGCAGCGACGCGCAATTGGCGCGCTGGGCAAGCTGGATGATCCCGAGGGCGTAGTCACGCATCAGTGTGTGATGGGTCGCATGTCGAGCTCGAGGAGCGAACATCTGCGTGTAGAGCTTCCTGGCAAGGGTTCCGAGCACTGGTCGAAAGCTTGATGCACTATCGGAATCAACCAACGACAAGGTCGTTCCGTAGGCTGCCGCCAACATGCGTTCGGGCACGTACGGATCGTTGAACTCGAGGCTTTCCACGACCTGCGCGAAAAGCACCTCGGGGAACCGCTCTCCGATCGACACGAGCGCCTTCGTTGCCAGATCGCGGTCGCTACGAACGACCGTCGTTAGGACCAGGGACAGCAGCACCACGAGCTCGGTCGCCGAGCCCTGCGTCATGTGCGCCACGTTCAGCTTCTGTGCCCACGTCAGTAGCCGGTGGATGGTGGGGGAGGCGTACTTGCGCCGAAGGTATTCGGACCACTGGAGGTCACGATCGGGCATCGCGCATCGCGACAGGAAGGTGTAAAGACGCTTCGCGTGGTACGGGTGCTTCGGCTTGGTGGACACCGCAGCCAAGGCGTCCACCATGCGTTCCCACGCCTGTGAGGTGGTGTTCAGATACTGGTTGATGATGAGCCGCGTCCCCTCCGTGAATGCGGCCGGGTCGCGCCAGAAGATTCCATCGATGAACGGCTCGAAGTAGGCGTTCAAGTTCTGGGACCGCGCTGGCAACGCGAAGAACAGCTCGCGCTGCCTTGGCGGTAGCCGCTTGCCCACGCGTTCTGGAAACTCGGTGATCAGCGCCTGTGCCCAGCCTGGCTCCGCGTACCGTCGATAGTGGCGACTGGACATCCGAAAGATCCGCGAGAGCGGCGACCCGGCCGCGAAGCCTCGCTTGATCGATGCAGCAGAAGAAAGATCGAGCGCTTTGAGTAGGTGGCGCGCGACCAGGTGGTCGCTGAAGCGCTGGTAAGGAAGTCGATAGACGACGCGCGACTTGAAACCAGACTTCGCCGAGTACCAGACGGCGTCCTCCTCAATGAGGCCGCTTGTCCTGAGCTCGTCGAGGAGTTCGTGCCGCTGCGCTGGCCTGAGCGCGGGGGCGTTGGCCGCGACGATGCGGTTGGCCTCCGACTGACGTACATAGCCGCGCAGAGTCGCCGCCATGCACGGTGCGAAGCCGGCCAGTCGCCGATCTGCCACTCGATCATCGCCCTTAAGCAGTTCCCAGCAACCCTTGGTCTTCAGCCCGTACTGTCTCTCGATCGGTCCGCCGACGCGATTGACGAACGTTTCGAGGACGTACGTCATGCCCTTCTGGCCCGAGGCGATGCCGGCGAAACCCTTGGCCAACTTCTTTCCGGTTAGATCCTGTAGGGACTGGCAGATTAGCTTCAGCGTGAGCGGCCGGGAGAACTCCCTGTCCAACAGCGGCACCTCCGGCAGTGGCAGGTTGTAGTACTGGAAGAAGGCGGCCTGAGCGTCGAACTCCTGATCGTCGAACCCACGGTGCACCACCTTGTGAAGCTTGTCCAACGTGGTCTGCTCAATGGCGACCGGCTCGAGCGGCGTTCGACACGTGACGATCAACCCGATGTTCGGTCGATCAGCAACTAGCGCCTGGAACTTCGTGACGGCGTCTCTCCATTCGCGACGACTGCCCTCGTTGACGCCGTCGAGGATGACCAGCGCACGTTCCGAAGTCTCGGCCGCAAGTGCATCGAGTCGATCGAATACGTCGGCCGCCGTGCGCCCTGGATCGATCCGCGCGCACACCTCCGCCACAGGGCGGCCCTGGAAGTTCTTCGCCAACACAAGTGCAGTGGCCTGGTCGCGAGCGACGCGAGCTTGCGTGAAGTCGCACAGCAGGTGCGTCTTGCCCGTGCCCCACTCGCCGCTGACCAGCAGCTGCGGATCGAACAGGGCCTTGAAGGGCGCGCTGTCGACGTACTCCTGCTCCTCGCGCACGATGGACAAGCACCGGCCGAGGGTGGTGATGTTGTTGAGGACGTTGTCGCGCGCCGACGAGTAGCTGCTGTCCCTTTCAGAAGGTGGCAGCTTCGCTTCCTCGGCGCGCCAGTGCGCCACGTCTGCCGCCAGATCTGTCTCCATGCCGGAGAGGTGGGCTGACCATTCGTCGGCTGCGCTCGGGTCGCGCGCGCGTAGGCGGCTCATCATCCGCGGCAAGAATGCTCTCGCGTCGTCGGCTCGAACCTGAAGTGCATCGGTTCGCTGGCTGCTGCGCTTTGCGCGATCCCAGGCTTCGGCGAACTCATCTAGGGTTGCATGGAACCTCGCTAGCGCGCTCGCTCCACATGCCACGTTCTCGATCGCAGTGAAGAGTGACTCGATTCTCAGATTCGGCGCGTTTGGATCGACCCCTGGCGTGTATCGGTTGCCTGCCTGCTGGATTTGGTCTTTGCTGAGCCTGGTCAGAGCGGCCAGCAGTGATTCGTGGGCTGGTGACATTGCACAACTCTAGTCCACAGTGAGCCCGCTCCGGACGAAGCGGCGACTGCCGCCCCCAATAACTGACGCTCGTGGTGATCTACGCGAGCGACAGCAATCTTCTGCTGTCGTTCGAGATGGAGTGATGAACGACAGCACGACCTCGTCAGCGGTCGCTGAGCGCGAAACCCAGTGAGGTGGCGCCGCGCCTGCCGCGTCAGCCC
>CAZBKC010000330.1:0-4210 GCA_964492345.1 uncultured Steroidobacter sp.
CTGCGCCTTCGAGTTCCAGTTCATGCGCGGTTCGATGGGCTCGGTGGTCGGCGAGCGTTTCGTGCGCGCGGCAGAGTACTGCATCGAGCATCGGGTTCCGTTGATCTGTTTCAGCGCCAGCGGCGGTGCGCGAATGCAGGAGGCGTTGTTGTCGCTGTTGCAGATGGCGAAGACCAGCGCAGTGCTGGCGCGCATGGCGCGCGAGCGCATTCCTTACATCTCGGTGATGACCGACCCGACGACGGGCGGCGTATCTGCCAGCCTTGCGATGCTGGGCGACGTCAATATCGGCGAGCCGAAGGCCCTGATCGGGTTTGCCGGCGCACGCGTGATTCAGCAGACGGTGCGCGAGACCTTGCCGGAAGGTTTCCAGCGCAGCGAGTTCCTGCTCGAGCACGGCGCGCTCGACATGATTGTCGACCGTCGCGACATGCGCGATCGCGTCGCCGGACTGCTGGCGATGTTCACCAACAAGCCGCTGCCTCCGCCCGCCTGACGTCCGGAGCGGATCGAACGATCCGGTTCCCTTCCTAAGCCATCGGTCGCAGTGACGTTTCCGCCATGCGCTTTACGACGCTGACCGAATGGCTCACGTGGCAGCAAACGCTGCACCCGAATGCGATCGACCTTGGGCTGGATCGACTGAACCGGACGATGGCGCGTCTGCGCTGGCGTCGACCGGACATTCCCGTGGTCACCGTGGCCGGAACCAATGGCAAGGGTTCGAGCGTGGCCCTGCTCAGCCGGATATGGGGCGAGGCGGGCTATCGGGTCGGAACGTTCACCTCGCCGCATCTGCTGCGCTACAACGAGCGCATCGTGATCGCGGATCGCGAGGCCTCCGATGCGTCACTGGTCGCAGCCTTCGAACGGATCGATGCGGCCCGCGGGCCGGACACGCTCACGTATTTCGAGTTCAACGCGCTCGCGGCGCTGCTGGTATTCGAGACCGCGGGTCTGGATGCGATCGTGCTCGAGGTCGGCATGGGGGGGCGGCTGGATGCCGCCAACATCGTCGATGCGGACGTGGCGCTGGTCACTTCGATCGGCCTGGATCATTGCGAATGGCTCGGTCCCGACGTCGAATCGATCGGACGTGAAAAGGCGGGCATCTTCCGCTCCGGGCGCACGGCGATCTTCGGATCGGGCGTGATGCCGGAATCGATTCAGTCTGTAGCCGATACCGTGGGTGCGAAGCTCTTGCGTCACGGTCGCGACTTCGGATGGCAGCGATCGGATGACCGCTGGTCGTGGCACGGTGTTCGCAGCAGCTTGAGCGATCTGCCGCCGCCCGCACTGTTCGGTGATGTCCAGTTCGACAATGCTGCTGCAGTGCTGGCCGTGCTGGAAGATCTGTCCGAGCGTCTGGCTGTTCCGCGCGATGCAGTCGAGCGCGGCTTGCGAAAGGTTCGCATCGCCGGTCGGTTTCAGCGCATCCGCAGACGCAGCGAGTGGATTCTGGACGTGGCCCACAATCCTGCCGCTGCAAGGGTGCTCGCGACGCAACTGGCGTCGTACCCCACGTCCGGGCGCACGATCGCAGTGTGCGGCATCCTGGGGGACAAGGATATCGAAGGGATCTGCAGCGCACTGCAGCCGTACATCGGCACCTGGATCGTGGCCGGACTGAGCGGCGATCGGTCGATCGGGCCCGCGGATCTCGCCGCACGCCTGCGTCAGTGCGGTGCGAATGTCATTGCCACTGCCGACGACGTATCGAGCGCGTGTGCCAAAGCGGCGTCAGTCGTCGAGCCTTCCGATCGGATCGTCGTGTTCGGCTCGTTCCTGACGGTCGGTGCTGCTGTCGAATGGCTGGAAGGCGAGTCCGCTCGCTGAAACGCCGCAGCACACCGTACGCTGCGGATGTTTATACTCCGCGCCCGTGGAACGTCACGTAAAAGAACGGCTGATCGGGGCGGCGGTACTCGTCGCAGCGGCGGTCATCCTCATTCCGGAAATGCTCTCCGGTCGCGGCGGCTCATCTGGCGACGACAAGCTGCCGACTGCGGTGATATCGCCCGGCGACACCGCGCTGAAGACCTACACCATCGATCTGAACCGGTCGACGACCCAATCTGCTGCGACCGGGCCTGGGTCACTGACGACGAATGCACCGCCGCCGGAAGCAGCGCCGGCACCTGAGACGCAATCGCAGGCCGCATCGACGACTGCCCCTCAGGCAATCCCTGAACCGAAGGCCGAATCCGCTGCTGCGGTGCGCGGGTCGCCGACCGGGCCGGCGACGTCGGCACCAGCCGCGGTGCCACTGGCGGCCCCAAAGCCCGTCCCGGTCGACCCGGCACCGGCGCGAAACACGATGCCAGACAAGCCGGCGAACGGTGGCTTTGCGGTGCAGCTTGGCAGTTTTTCCAGTCGTGCGACCGCGGACAGCCTGGCCGCCAAGCTGCGCAGCGAGGGATACGACGCTTTTGTGATGCCGGTCAAATCGGGTACGAACACTCTGTATAGAGTGCGCATCGGACCGATGCCGGATCGCGAAGCGGCGATGGGTGTGGTCGCGAAGGTAAAGGGCAAGATTCCCGCTGCGACCGTTGTCAAGCATCCGTGACGGAATCTGCCGATACCTGCCGCTGTCTGCGGTCTCATTGGCAAGTCTCTGAAGCCGGCTGATAGAATTCACGCACTGCAACAGGCGCGTTCCCTTTCTTCGTGGCGACGACCAATACACCTACTGAGCCGCGGCGAATGTCACTGCGATCTGTGCATCGACACCTTCTTACCTGCAACTGCGATTCATCGGTGACGCACCGTCCATGAACGGCGCTGACTACCTGATTCTTGGTGTGCTGGCAGTCTCCATGCTGCTCGGCATGTATCGTGGCTTCGTGCGCGAGTCGATCGGCTTGCTCGCCTGGCTCGGCGGATTGTGGCTGGCGTGGAGATATGCCTCGCTGGTCGAGCCCTTCCTGGGCGGCGCCCTGGCCGAACCCCCTGTCCGCATCTGGGCAGCCAGAACCATCATTGTCGTCGCCGTCGTGCTTCTGGGCTGGCTGGTTGCCGGTATCCTCGGATACCTGTTGCGGCATTCGGGACTCAGTATCGTCGTCGACCGTCTGCTGGGCATGCTGTTCGGACTGTTGCGGGGTGCCGTCGTGATTGCCGCCCTGATATTGCTGGCGCAGTTCACCCAGATGGACGAGGTGAAATGGTGGAAGCGCTCGGTGCTGATGCCCTACGCCGTCGAATTCTCTGCCTGGATCGAGGCGTTCGCTGAAACCGGCCTGCGATTGCTTGAAGAGCAGGCGCATGTCCCCCATTTACCGTCCGCGGCGTCATCGAGGGCCTGAACCCATGTGCGGAATCGTCGGTATCGTCGGCCACTCACCCGTCAACCAGCAGATCTACGACGCGCTGACGGTGCTGCAGCACCGCGGTCAGGACGCGGCCGGCATCATGACCTGCCACGAAGGGGAGCTGTTCCTGCGCAAGCAGAACGGCCTGGTCCGCGATGTCTTCCAGCACCGCCACATGCTCGCGCTGAAGGGCAATGTCGGTATCGGTCATGTTCGCTATCCGACCGCCGGCTGCGACAGCGCCTCCGAAGCCCAGCCGTTTTTCGTCAATTCACCCTACGGCATCTGCCTCGGTCACAACGGCAATCTGACGAATGCCTCCGAACTCGCGGAAGTGCTCATCCGCGAAGACCGTCGTCACCTCAACACCAGCTCCGATTCCGAAGTCCTGCTCAACGTGCTTGCGAGCGAGCTTTCGCAGGCCGGTGCGCCGCGGGCATCGGCGGCTGCCATCTTTGCCGCATTGAACGCCGTGTATCGACGCTGTCGTGGCGGATTCGCGGTCGTCGCGATGATCGTGGGGCATGGGCTCGTCGGTTTCCGGGATCCTCACGGCATCCGCCCGCTGGTTCTGGGCAAGCGCGAGTCGGCGCAGGGACCGGAATACATGCTGGCCTCCGAGAGCGTGGCGCTCGACATGCTTGGATTCGTGCGCGTCCGCGACATCGCTCCGGGTGAAGCTGTCTTCATCGACGAACAGGGACGCTTCCATTCGCAGCAGTGCGTATCCGCCGGGACCAGCACGCCCTGTATTTTCGAATACGTCTACTTCGCGCGACCGGACTCGATCATCGACAACATTTCCGTGCACAAGGCGCGGCTGCGCATGGGCGACCTGCTGGCGGAAACGATCCGTCGCGTCTGGCCGGATCACGACATCGACGTCGTCATTCCGA
>CAZBKC010000331.1:0-4198 GCA_964492345.1 uncultured Steroidobacter sp.
CATCGCCGTTCCCAAGGCGAACAAGCAGAAGTTCATCGAGCACGCCAACAAGGGAGACAGTGTCTTCATGGAGATGGGTGCCACCCGCATCCTCGAATGCTGGGGCGACGACGTGCCGAACGGGAAGGTCACCGACTTTCATCGCGCCGTCCAGGCGAACGACGACGAGGCCGTCGTGTTCTCCTGGATCGAATGGCCCGACAAGAGCACGCGCGAC
The DNA here is from genome assembly GCA_964492345.1 of uncultured Steroidobacter sp. Lineage (GTDB taxonomy): Bacteria > Pseudomonadota > Gammaproteobacteria > Steroidobacterales > Steroidobacteraceae > Steroidobacter. Next base: position 218 of record CAZBKC010000331.1, read on the forward strand.
AAGGCCATGTCGCGAATGGAAGAGCTGATGAAGTCCGACCCGCGCATGAGCCCCGAGAGCAACCCGATGCCGTTCGATGGCAAGCGGATGATCTATGGTGGCTTCGCGCCGGTCGTGACGCTGAATGGCTGACGCTGTCGTACCCATGTCCACCGACGGAGGCGGCTGAGTGCCGCCTCCGTGCTTGCAAGAGAGAGTCGGTGCGCCCGGTGGACCTTCAGAAGTTGTATCGAATGCGCCCGCCGATCATCCTCGGCCGACCCACCTGACGATACTCGAAGCCCGTGGAGACATACTGGCCGGCCACGAACGTCCAGTAGTCTTCCTCAAGCACGTTGGTGGCAAAGATCCCGACATCGAAACCGGATCCGGCAATCCGGTTCCAGTTCAGATTGAGATTGAGTGTCCCGTAGTCTGGAATCAGCGCGTAGGGATTGACCTGAGAAGGGACCTCCAGTGCGGCCAACGTGGAGGCCGGCATCACTGCATAGTACTCATACGTATAGTTATAGGTCGCCGAGAGCGTGATGTCGCCCACCGTCTCCGAGGTCGGCAGGCGATAGCTCGCCGTGGCCGACGCCTGGTGTTCCGGCGAAAATGCCGTGGGATAGCCGACCAGTGCGGCCGTAGTACCGCCCGCGACGCAAATACCTCTGAACGAATTCCCACCGGGTCCGCAGGTGGCAGCGTCAGGAACGATCAGGTGCTCGGCCTCCTCCACTTCGCTATCCAGATACGTGTACGCCAGGCTCAGTCTGAAGCCGTCGAAGAGTTCCACCGCCGTGTCGATTTCCAGACCCTGAATGGTGGAAGCGCCCGTATTGACGATCGCGGTGGTGCCGACGCCACCTCGGGGCAGCAGGCCGAGCTGGAGCTGCTGATCGGTAAAGTCATTGTAGAACAGCGCGATATTGAACGTGACCGGCATGGAACTGCCGAAGCGGGTCTTGGCGCCGATTTCGTACGTATCGACCTCTTCGGGCTCGTAGGTGTAGCCACCGGGCACGCTGGCGATATTGACGCCACCCTGGCGGTAGCCGCGCGCGTACTTGCCATAGATCAGCACATCGTCCGTCGGCTTGTAGTCGAGGTCGACGAGCCACGTCGGCGCATCACTCTTCTGTTCCATGTCGACGATGCAGTTGGCGTCATTGCCGTTATGGGTCAGGGTCGTGTCCGCGCATGCGACGCGGGTAGGCGCCACCAGGGTGCTGCCGGAAGAGGCGTTGAACAGCGGAACGCTGCCTACTGGCGGATTGAAGAAATAATTGACCGAACGCATCTGGCCGGTCGTTTCATCCCACGTGTAGCGCAGACCGCCGGTGAGACTCAGCTTGTCCGTGAAGTCGAACGTTCCCTGCGTGTAGATCGCCTTGTTCTCGAACTCGGTCCAGCCAACCGCGCGGTTCACCACACCGGCAAAATTGGGAGCTGCCTGTGGCGGGAACTGTGGGATGAACGCCGACGCCGAAGCGGCGATGAACCTCGTGTCCGCGCAGCGAAAGTCAGCGGGATTCGCTCCAATGGTGCTCAGGTCGCAGGTCAGATTGCCCACGGACTGGCCGGCCTGGTTCTTGTCGGAGGGCTTGCTGTGTTCATAGTAGAGGCCGGCCTGCCAGGTCAGGCGGCTGTCGAATGCCCTCCCCTGGAGCTGGAATTCCTCGACGAACGTGTCCTGTGCCACGGTCGGCTGGCCCGGAACGACCCCTGACATCAGGGGGATGAACGGATGCGGGCTGGCAGCGGGCGGGGCCCACGGTACAGCGGGGCTGAACAAAGATGTAGTGATGTCGCTCGCATGCCAATCCGTGCCCGCGACACCGCTGACCAGCACCGTCTCGAGGTTCGCGAAGGAGAGGATGTTCTTGACCGTCAGATTGTCCGTCGCATTCCAGGTCGTCGTATTGATGACCTGCCATTGCTCCATCTCGCTGCTCGGATTGGGCAGGGCATTCTGGACATCGTAGAAACCCCCTTGAAAGTCATTCCCGCCCAGTGCGCCCCGGCACATCTGCGCCTCGGGCGGCAAAGGAATACCGCTTGGCGTCGGGTTGCAGGCAAACACCTGCGAAAGCGTGCCGTTGTTCGAGGAATCCAGGTAAGTCGCGATCGTGTAGTTCTCGAGATTCGGCGTCAGGTCGATCACCATGCTCGCCCGGGCGGCCAGGTATTCCACATCCGCGAAGTCGTCCGGGCCGACATCGCTGACATTGTTCTGGTAGCCGTCGCGCTTCTGGGCATCGATGCCCAATCGGAAACGCACCCTGTCGCCGGCCGGGAGGTTCAACACGGCCTGGCCTCGCAGCATGTCGAAATCGCCGCCGGAGACTTCGGCGTATCCCCCGAACTCGTCGGTCGGCCGCTGCGGCACCAGCATCACCGCGCCGCCCGTCGTGTTGCGACCAAACAAGGTGCCTTGCGGACCGCGCAGCACCTGCACATTCTGCAGATCGAAGAAGGCGCCAGGGCCGGCACCGTCGCCGGAAGTAATCGTGTAGCCGCCGCGAGGCGCAACCACGTCGGCGAAGTACACACCGACAGAGGGAGTCGTGCGCAGTTCCTGCGTGAAGCCGCGGATGGCGAACGAGGAATTGTCGGCGCCGAACCGCTCATTGGCAATCAGCCCCGGTGTGATCGTCGCGAGGTCGGCGGCATTCACGATGTTCGCGTTCGTCAGCTCCTGCTGGTTGTACACGGTCATGGAGATCGGGACGTCCTGCGCGCGTTCCTCGACACGCCGCGCCGTCACGATGATCTCCTCCAGTCCTCCGGGAGGCGTTTGCGCGTACGTCGGCGCCGCCATGCCAAGACTCAATGCCGCCGTGGCGAACAAGGACGAGTGATGCTGCCTGGATCTCATGCGTTCTCCCCTTTTAGGTTTCTCACGTAATGCTGCCTTCCGATTCGCCGATCGCCTCGTCGCCGCTCGGGCGTACGGGCTCGAATCCTCGAGGCGTTGGAATCGACGTCATCAAAACTTCCCCCAATGCGACTCATCATCCGGTCTCCTCCATGAGACCGGACGTGAAAGCCCGCCAACACAAGGGGGTTGCGCTGGACGGGAAGGACCCTGTGGAAGGAAACCGGAAAGTACCGGCGCGGCCGCCGTACCTTGTAGTGGTTGTTCGGCATGTTTCCCCCTGACGAGCCACTGTTCGTCCATTCGAGAGCATTCACGAATGTTCCGAGCTGCTCCGCGCTGCCCTGCGTCGCCGGCCGGTGGACAAATCAATGCTGGCAGGATGATAGCGCCAGACGAGGCCATGCTGTCAAGGCGATAGCATCGGAGGTTTCAACGTAGCCGTACGACACCTCCCACACGCTGGATTGGATCTCGCGTTGCAAGTTGCGTATCACGAATGGAATGAAGTTCTTGCAGCAGCAGTCGGGATTTATTTCTGATTGGCAGTCATGGCGATATTGGTCGCTTCCATGAATCATTGGCGTGACCTGGCGGCGTTCGTCTTCGTGCCATTCATTCGCGTCTTTCCGCGAAGGCGAGATGCGACCTTCGCTGCCGATGATGCCGGCCTGCCGGCCACCCGCCGCGCCTTCCTGCCCGATGGATGTCCCAGCAGTTCCCCGCGAGTCGAATACGCGTTCAGCCATTCCGTGAGCAGCGCGCGTGTCTGCGCATGGCCGTCCGTCGCACCGAGCACGGACTCCACGGCCAGGGTCTCGGCAATGCCCATCATCACGATGGTCACGACCATCGGTGGAATGGACGGCTGCAGTCCGCTGGCATCCAGCTCCCGCGCCAGCGCCTGGGCCAGCAGGCCGCGAAATTCCTCGATGTGCCCCTTCATCACGGCTCGCGCACCTTCGTGACGTGCCGCCATCGCCACGAACTCCAGGCTGGTCGTGGTCGCGAAATGGCCCTCACGAAACATCACGCGCAGGGGTTCGTCGCTCTGCAGTGCCCGCTGTAGTCGCGCACGCGTTCGCTCGCCGCCGCGGCGCATCACCGCGAGGAAAACCTCG
>CAZBKC010000332.1:0-4188 GCA_964492345.1 uncultured Steroidobacter sp.
ATCTTGTTTTCGAGACATGGATCCCCGCCTGCGCGGGGATGACGGAATACGAGAACTTGGCTCGTTCGGCCTAATGCAGTGCCATTGGGCTGAAGCCGGCCCCACAGGAGGAGTTCAGAGAGGGGACGGCTTTCTTCCTGTAGGTCAGGCTTTAGCCTGACACTCCAGCCGAGGGCTTCCTGAATCTGGCGCGCAGCGGGCGCATCGTGCCAGCATGTGATCGCCTGTAGACGCAATGCAGTGGCACTGTCGCTATGCGACCCGACCAGACGACACCCAATGAATCACCGACCTGTCTCGCTAGGCGAATTCTTTCACCTGCACCGCGACCGCGGGGAACCGCTGGTGCTGGCGACGGTAATCCACACCGTCGGCTCGACGTACCGCAAGGCCGGTGCGCAGATGCTGATTGCCCAGGACGCGAGTGCGGCGGGCCTGCTCAGCGGCGGCTGTCTCGAAGCGGATCTGGTCGAGCGTGCGCGCAAGGTCCTCGAAACGGGCGTCGCATCGGTCGTGGAGTACGACACGCGCAGCTCCGACGACCTGATCTGGGGAATCGGCCTGGGCTGCGAAGGCGCGATGCGCATCCTGCTGACACGCCTGAACGAGGCGAACGACTACGAACCCTTCGCGTTCGTCGATCGCTGCCGAAACCGTCACTCGACCGGCTGCATCGCACTGGTGACCGCCAGCGGGGACGGCCAGTTCACGCTCGGGACGGGCTTTTGCAGCGACCGGCCCGAAGCGCTGCCGGCTTCGGTGCAGACAGCCATGAGCAGCGTTCGCACCCCCGCGACGGTGAATGCCGGGGACACTTCATTCCTCGTCGTCCCCGTGGAACTTCCGCCAAAGCTGCTGATACTCGGCGCCGGTCCCGATGCGATGCCGCTGGTGGAAATCGCGGGCCTGATGGGATGGCACGTCACCGTACTGGATCATCGCCCCGCCTATGCGATTGCCGATCGTTTCCCGCGCGCGCGCAGCGTCGAACTGCGCCCTGCGGGAACGCTGCCCGAATTCCTCGCAGGCACGCAATTCGATGCCGCTGTCGTGATGAGCCACCACCTGACATCCGACGAGGCCTATCTCGCAGCGCTGGCGGAGAGTCCGGTTCCCTACATTGGATTGCTCGGCCCGGCCCCGCGACGCGCCCGGCTCATGAACGACATCGGCGCTCGCTCGACGCTGTTCGGCAAGCGTCTCTACGGCCCCATCGGCCTCGATATCGGTGCAAAGACACCGGAAACCATCGCACTCGCCATCGTGGCGGAAATCCAGGCGGTACTCGCGGATCGCCCAGGCCGCTCGTTCAGTGCGCACAACCCGGATGAGGAGCCGCAAAGACCGCATAAAAGAGATTGAAGAGATCAAGATCATGTGTCTGCGTCTTTGGATCTCCTTCAAGAATCTTTTATGCGGTCCTTTGCGGCCTCTGATCTCTACACCTTCAGCGGCAGCGCTCTCAAACGCTTGCCGGTGAGCGCGAACACCGCATTGGCAATCGCCGGCGCGATCGGCGGTACGCCGGGTTCGCCGAGTCCGCCGAGCGGTGCATCGGAGCGGAGGAACTCGACCTTGATCCGCGGTACGTCGGCAATCTTCGGCATGGGATAGTCGTTGAAATTCGACTGCGCTACGCGCCCGTTGCGTAACGTGATCCCGTTGAACAGCGCAGCGGACAGGCCGAAGACGATGCCGCCTTCGATCTGCGCCACTGCGGTGTCGGGATTCACGACGTAGCCGCAATCGACGGCCGCCCAGACGTTGTGGACCCTGATGCGGTTGTCGACGAGTTCGACTTCCGCCACTTCGGCAACGATGCTGCCGAAGCTCTCGACCAGGGCGATACCGCGCGCACGACCGGGTGAGGGTGCAGCGCCCCACCCCGCAATCCACGCAGCTTTCTCCAGCACGGCGCGATGTCGCGGCGCGTGCTCCAGCAGATCGCGCCGGAACTCGAAGGGATCCTTGCCCGCTGCGTGGGCGAGTTCGTCGATGAAGGATTCGGTGAAGAAGCCGTGCTGCGAGAACTCGACCGAGCGCCAGGCGCCGGTACGCACGTGACTCTCGAATTTCACCGAGCGGATGTCCTGATTCTGAACGGCGTACGGCACCGAAGCAGCGCTGCCCGCCACATCGTTGAACCGGGCGATCCACACACTCGGTTTGCCGCTGGAATCGACGGCGCCCTTGTAGCGACCGATGACCGCGGGCCGGTAGTAGTCGTGCTGGACGTCTTCCTCGCGGCTCCAGATCAGCTTGACGGGCGCAGGCGCCATCGCCTTCGCGATGCGTACAGCCTGATCGATGAAGTCATGCGCGCCGGGCAGGCGGCGACCGAAGCCGCCGCCGAGCGGCCGTGTGTGGATGATTACATCGTCCGCATCCATGCCGGACGCCTTCGCCGCCACCTTGCGCGCCGCCAGCGGATCCTGCACGCCGACCCAGACTTCGCAGTGGTCCCCGGCGATGCGTGCGGTGGCGTTCATCGGCTCCATCGAGGCATGCGCCAGGAATGGCACGGCGTACTCGGCTTCGATCGCTTTGCCGGCTCCGCCAAGCGCTGCGGTGGCGTCGCCACTCGCGAATACCTGCTCCGCATCGCTGCTTTCCAGCGACTTCGCCATCGACACCGCCAGGCTCTCGCTGGCCTGCGCATCGTGATCGGTGGCGGTGAACGAGGGAATCAGGCTGCGCAGCGCCTTCAGAGCACGCCAATAACCGTCCGCGACCACCGCCACGGCATCGTCCAGTTGCACGACCTTGCGGATGCCGGGCTGCGCGCTCACGGCAGCCGCGTCCACCGCGCCCAGCTTCGCGCCGAAGACAGGCGCCGCCGCCACCGTCGCATACAGCATGCCCGGGATGGCGACATCGATGCCGTATTCGGCACTGCCATCCACCTTCGAGGGAATGTCGAGCCGCGGGATCGGCTTGCCGACCAGGGAATATTCCTTGTAGGACTTGAGTCGCGGATGAACGGGCGGATCCAGCAGCGCAGCGTCCGCCGCGAGTTCGCCGAACGTCGCGCTGCGGCTCGATCCAGCGTGAATCACCTGGGAGAGCTTCGCATCGCATTCGCCCGCCGGCACCTGCCAACGCTTCGCCGCCGCCTCGATGAGCATTGCACGCGCCGCACCGCCCGCGACCCGCATGCCGAGGAATCCCGTCCCGCGCACCGAACTGCTGCCGCCGGTCACCTGCAGATCCATCAGCCGAGTCAGCCGGTACGTGCCCCAGTCGACGAATCGCTCCATGAATTTCGGTACGTCCGCCAGGGCAGGCACGAAGGCGCGCACGAGATATCCGTTCGCATAGAGCGCTTCCGCGGGCGCCTCTTCGACACGCACGTGCTTCCAGTCCGCGTCGAGTTCCTCGGCCAGCATCATCGGCAACGCGGTATGGACGCCCTGTCCCATTTCGCAGTGAGGCACGATCACCGTGATCGTGTTGTCCGGCGCGATCTTCAGCCAGGTCGTGAGGCGCGCCGGGCCTTTCTCGTCCTCGGGACGAATGCCGATGCGGTTCGGCGCGAAGGCGATGCCGCCCAGACCCAGCACCAGCCCTCCGCCCACGAGGCCGCCGGTGGCGATGACGGCGCGGCGCGTCCACTTACCCATGATGCGCCTCCGCCGGTTGCTCATCCCGACGGGCTTCGACGTCACCGCTCGAGAGTTTCAGTGCCGCCGCGTGAATGGCACGACGAATGCGCTCATACGTGCCGCAGCGACAGATGTTGGTGATCTCGGTGTCGATATCCTGATCTGTCGGGCGTGGCGTCTTCGCCAGCAACGCTGCGGCGGCCATCACCATCCCGGACTGACAGTAGCCGCATTGCGGCACCTGATGTTCGATCCAGGCTTCCTGCACGGCATGGCGTTGACTGGCCGTTCCCAATGCCTCGATGGTGGTGATGGTCTGCCCCTGCACTGCGGCGGCGGGAATGGAACAGGAGCGCGCCGCTGCGCCGTTGATATGCACCGTACATGCACCGCACGCAGCGATCCCGCAGCCGAACTTCGTTCCCGTCAGTCCCAGGTTCTCGCGCAGAACCCACAGCAGCGGTGTATCGGCGTCGACGTCCACGGAACGTGACTCACCATTGACGGTCAGAATGACTTCCATCGGGAATGACTCCTCAGCCTCGCCGCAGGTCGCGCAATAGGCGCCTGGCATGTTTGTCGGGTC
>CAZBKC010000333.1:0-1984 GCA_964492345.1 uncultured Steroidobacter sp.
CTAACGACGCGGCGGTTGTACCCTGACGTTGTCGATCAGGCGCGCACGGCCGATGCGCGCGGCCGTCAGCACGACCATCTCAATGCCCGGCACCGGATCACCAAGCGTCGCAGCATCCCGGATCGAGAAATAGTCCGGCCGGAAGCCATGCTGCTTCAATGCATCGGACCCGGCTTGTTCCAGCGCCGCGAAATCCTGCGACCCGGATTCGATCGCCTGACGCGCCACCGTCAGTGCGGCAAAGATCTGCGGTGCCAGCTGGCGCTCGTCCGCGGAGAGATAACGATTGCGCGAGCTCATGGCGAGTCCATCGCTCTCGCGTGTCGTCGGTACGCCAACGATCTCCATCGGCATGCACAGATCTGTTGCTGCCCGCCGGATGATCATCAGCTGCTGGAAGTCCTTCTCGCCGAACAATGCGACATCGGGCTGAACCAGATTGAGCAGCTTCGTGACGATCGTGGCGACGCCGGTGAAATGCCCCGGCCGGAATGCACCGCACAGAATACTGTCGAGTTCGGGAACCTGGACGCGCGTGGAAACAGCCTGGCCGCGCGGATACATCTCCTCGACTTCCGGCATGAACAACACATCGGCACCGAGCGATTCCAGCAGACACCGATCATCGTCGGGGGTGCGCGGATACGCAGCGAAGTCCTCGTTCGGACCGAACTGCATCGGGTTGACGAACACGCTGACGATAACCCGGTCGGCGAGTTGCGCCGCTCGACGGACCAGATCGCCATGTCCCTGATGCAGGTTACCCATCGTGGGCACGAATGCGACTCGTTCGGCAGCAGTACGCCATAGCGCCACCACGCGACGCAGCCCTGCGGAGCGGACGATCGTATCCATCAGAAGCAGTGTTCCGGTCCCGGATAGGTTCGCGACTTGACGGCCTCGGTGTACGCCTTGATCGCTTCGAGCGGGCTGCCGTGACCTTCCATGAAATTCTTCGAGAACTTCGGCTTGCGTCCGGCGGTGATATCGAGGACGTCGTACAGGACGAGGATCTGGCCATCTGTGTCCGGACCTGCGCCGATACCGATCACAGGGACGTGCAGTGCCTGTGTGATCTCGGTACCCAGCCTGGCGGGGATGCATTCGAGCAAAACGACATCGGCACCTGCCGCTTCCAGCGCCTGAGCATCGTGCATCATCTGCTGGGCTGCAGCCTCCTCGCGCCCCTGCACACGGAAGCCGCCGACCTTGTGCACTGATTGAGGCTTGAGTCCGAGATGGGCGCAGACTGCGATGTCGTGCCTGGCGAGGAACTCGACGATCTCAACCTGCCCGGCGCCGCCTTCCAGCTTCACCATCTTGGCGCCACCGTCCTGCATCAGGCGTACGGCATTGTCGAGGGCCTGCTCCTTCGAGGAATAAGTCATGAATGGCATGTCCGCCATCAGGAAGGGGCGATACAGGCCTTTCGACACGGCGCGACAGTGATAGATCACATCGTTCAGAGTCACAGGTACCGTCGTATCGTGACCCTGGATCACCATGCCCAACGAATCGCCGACGAGCACGACATCGATACCGGCGTCGTCGACCAGTGTTGCGAAACTCGCGTCGTAGGCAGTGATGCAGGCGATCTTCTCGCCTTCGGCCTTCATCTTCTCCAGGGTCGCAACATTGACCGGAGGACGCGGCGCGTACCGTTCTTGCAGATGCTTGTACATCGATGACTCGCAGATCCGTGCCTGGAAGGTCAGCGGCGACGACACAGGAAGGGACGCGACAGGGCGCGTGCAGCCGATGCAATTGCATACCCCCCGGCCGACGGGCGCCAAGGATGAACGAGGGGGTTGCAAACATCAACCACAACGCAAGAAACCGGACGACCGACTCGGAACGCTGCAATGCGCGCCCTGTATACCGCGGTCAATCCGTCGTGCTCTTCAGCGGATTGTAGTAGTGCCGACCCTTGCGGGCGCGCCGCACCTGCTCGCCCATCATCGCGCGGAAAGCCTCGCTCTCCTGG
>CAZBKC010000333.1:1994-4174 GCA_964492345.1 uncultured Steroidobacter sp.
GCAGGTGCGGCGCGCCCGCACCTGCTCGAACAACTGCTCATAGTCACGATCGTTGGACACGAAATCAGCCTGCGCGGCATTCACGATCAGCAGCGGCGATGTGTCATAAGCATGGAAGAAACGCGCATAGGCCTCCTGCAGACGCTCGAGATATTCGCGGTCGATCTGCTGCTCGTAGCGAATGCCGCGGCGCGCGATGCGCTCGAGCAGCACATCGATCGGCGCCTGCAGGTAGATCACGAGGTCCGGCACCGGCGTATCGATCGCAAGACGCGCGTAGATCTGTTCGTAAAGCGCAAACTCCTCGTCGTCGAGCGTCAGGCGCGCGAACAGTCGATCCTTGTCGATCAGATAGTCCGCGACGCGCACGGTGTCGAACAGATCGTGCTGACGAATGTCTTCGAGCTGGCGCGTGCGCTGGAACAGAAAGAACAACTGCGCCGGTAGTGCTCCCGCGCGCGGGTTGCGATAGAAACGTTCGAGGAATGGATTCTCTTCAGCCTGCTCCAGGATCAGTTCGCTGCCGAAGCTGCGCGCGAGGCGCCGCGCCAAGCTGGTCTTGCCAACCCCGATCGGACCTTCGACGACGACATAGCGATGCGGCGCTGTTGGAAGTTTCTCGGGCATGCAGCGGCAGGAACGACTTTCTACGGGATTGGCACGAGTCCGGCAGCGCCGACCCGTGCGGCCAGGCTCGCAACGCTCCCGTATCCGGGAACGATGAGGTCCGGCGCGATATTGCACAAAGGATACAGGACGAAGTTGCGGTCGGGGACGCCACGATGTGGCACGACGAGGTCCGCATCGTCGATCCGCTCCGCGCCGTAGACGAGCAGGTCGAGATCGATCCTGCGCGGCCCCCAACGCACTACCGGCGATTCGCGCCCCATGTCAGTTTCCAGTTGTTTGAGCCGCTTCAGCAGCTCTCGCGGGTCAAGCTGCGTCAGCAGCCCGGCAACCGCGTTGATGAACTCGGGTTGATCCTGCGGACCCAGTGGTGCTGAACGAAACAGCCGCGAAACAGCGACGAGACGACTCTCTTCAAGTGTCTGCAATCCCTGCAAGGCAAGGCGCACTTGCGTAATCGGATCATCGAGATTGCTGCCGATCGCAATGTACGCCGGCACCCAGAGCGACGACATTGGCCCAGTCCGGTCAGGGACTGCTGGCGGCGGGATGACGACGACGCCGGCGACGACGACCCGGACTGCTGGAACGCGCCGGCTGCTGCGCACCCAGCGGACGCTGCTCGACACGCGCAATCCGTTCCTCTGCGGGCAGCGTTTGAATTTCCGTCCACCATGCCGCGAGTTCCGGATCCACTTCGCCGGATGCGGCCCGCAGCAGCAGAAAATCGTAGGCTGCACGAAACCGCGGATGATCGAGCAGACGCAGGGCACGCCTGCCTGAACGCAGGGAAAACCGCGGCTGCATGCTGATAACTTCTCGCATCGGCAACGTGAAACGCTTGGGCACGGCAACTCGCGACTGCTGTCTCGCAGCCACCTGTTCACACGCCATTGCCATCTGCTGAATTTCACTTCCCTGCTGTGCGTCGAGCTTCTGGTACGCGCGACTGATGGCCGGCCAGAGCAGCAATGCGAACAGGAAAGTCGGCGTGACCGACTTGTCGGCTCGCACCCGCTCATCGGTACCTTCGAGACCGAGCCGCAGCAACTTCGCGGCTGTGCCGTCGGGATGCTCCTGCAACGCGCCGGCCAGCTCCGGAAACAGGTGCTCGAGCAAGCTGTATCGCACCAGCAGTTCGAATGCCCCAACCGCAGTCCCGGAAAGGAACAGTTTGTTGATCTCGTCGAACAACCTCGCCGGCGGCACGCCATCGAGCATCCACGCGAGCTTGCTGATCGGCGCCGCAGTATCTGCATCGATCTCGAAATTGAGCTTCGCGGCGAAGCGGATGGCACGCAGCATGCGCACCGGATCTTCGCGATAGCGTGTCTCCGGATCGCCGATGAGTCTCAGCACGCGGTCGCGGGCATCGGCAACACCGCCCACGTAGTCCCAGACCGAGAAGTCTTCGATGTTGTAATAGAGTGCGTTGGCGGTGAAGTCGCGCCGCCAGACATCCTCTTCGATCGTGCCGTAGAGGTTGTCGCGCAGAATCCTGCCGCGCGCATCGAGCACGCGATGTCCGCCTTCATCGACGCTGTTGTCCTCAT
>CAZBKC010000334.1:0-1716 GCA_964492345.1 uncultured Steroidobacter sp.
GTGAACGCCATGTCGAGCACCGCACCATGGGCGCGAATGCGTTGTTCGATGTCCGGCGGGACTTCGGGTCGGTCCGGTCGTCGCGTGCTCATAGATTCCGCAATCGTTGATTCCGCTGTCATTGTCAGGAGCGTGTCGTGCGACTACTGCAGGCCGGACGGCGTCTTGTGGAAGCGGCCGTCCTTCATGATGGCCAGCAGATTGTTCCGGTCCTGCAGCACCGCAACGTTCGCGGTGGGATCGCCGCGAACGAGCAGCAGGTCCGCCAGGTAGCCTTCCTTCACCTGACCGAGTTCGTGTCCCATGCCCATGAGTTCACCGCCCCAATGCGTTGCGGCAACGAGGGCCTCGGTTGGCGTGAATCCGAGGTGACGCACGAACAATTCGAGATCGCGAGCGTTGCGCCCGTTCGGGTTGAACGGGAACCCATAGTCGCCGCCGGGCAGCAGTCGCACGCCCCGCTTGCGCAGTTCCGGCGCGAGCCGTTGCTGATGCTCCAGCACGATCGCCGCATCCGCCTTCATATGGCTCATGTCGAAATGCGGCGGCGGTGTCGCATCGAGGGTCGCCTGCACGATGCCGATCGAGGGTGCGACGAACATCTGTTCTCGTCTCGATTCCAGAAGATCGATGGCCTCCGCATCCGCGTAAGTACAGTGATAGAGGATGCGAAAGCCGTTGCGTACCCCTTGCTTCACGGCCTCTGCTGCGTGAGCGTGACCCGTCAGCCAGACATCCGACGCACGCGCTTGCTCCCCGGCAGCAGCGACTTCTTCGGGGGTGTAAAGCAGTTGCATCGAAGCGCCCGGCTTCAGCGCGCTTTCGCCGGAAAGCAGAAACTTCACCGACTTCGCGCCGATCTCGGCGCAGGACTTCACGAAGGCACGGATGGCCTCCGGGCCGCTGCCATGTTCGGCGACGCTGCCCGGGTCCAGTCGCTGGTCGTCGGTCGGTGGTTCACGTTCGATGGACGACGGCACGAGACGCGGCCCCGGAAACCCGCCGCTGTCGATGTGCGCCTTCAAGGTGACTTCAAGGGTCTTGCCCAGCGACCCGCCTGAATAGGCGCTGGTGAAACCGTGATCCAGCAGGATCCGCGCATTGCGTGCCGTCGTCAGCAGCAGATCCTCCGGCGGCAGCGACATCCCCGGCACGAATCGTTCCACGGAACTCGGCCAGGACAGATGCGCGTGCGCTTCGGTGAGTCCGGGCATCAGCGTGGCACCCTTGCCATCGACGATCGTCGTATCTGCGGGCAGTGGCGCCGTCACGCCGGCCGCTACCGAAGCAATTCGATTGTCGCGGACCAGCACCTCGCCGCCATACGGCGCGCGTCCCGAGCCATCGAAGATGCGCACATTGGTAAACAGGACTGCGGCCATGGTCTCTCCGGGAATGTCGTGACTCTAGCAGTCGACCTGGATGATCTGCTTCGGTGTCGCGTGCAGGCAGGCCGACACGCCATTCTCTTCGATCAGATAGAGGTCGGTGTTGTGGACGAACAGTCGCTCATTGAGTACGCCGGGATGACAGACGATGGCCATGTCCCGGGCGATGCTCATCGGCTCGTCGTTGCGCACCAGGGGCCGCTCCACCATGTCATAGCCCATGCCGTGGATGCTCAGCCGCCGTTCCTGCGGCAAGCGCTGCTTCTGCAGGTATTCGTTGTGCCGGGCATGGATCTCGGCGCAGGCGGCACCGGGTTGCAGCAACGAG
>CAZBKC010000334.1:1726-4167 GCA_964492345.1 uncultured Steroidobacter sp.
CTGCGAAGGCGCGCCCAGCACGAAAATCCTGGAAAGCTCGGTGTAGAAACCGCCGGCGCCGTTGTTCTCCACGAGCAATGAATAGATATCGCCGCGCTCCAGCGTTCGACCTTGCATGGATCGCGGACGGAAGCTCGCCGCTTGTCCCGGCCGCGCGGACGAGCACAGAAAGATTCCCTGCTCGCTGCCGAGTTGCTGCCCGATGTACTGCGCAAACGCCGCGATCTCGAAATCCCGCAAGCCGGGCCGCACGTAACTTGCGACGCGCGACATCACTTCGTCCTGCATCGCCGCCACCTGGCGTATGCACTCGCGCTCCTCGGCGCTCTTGATCGCCTTCAGCCGGTCCACCTCGTCCGTGAAATCCACGATCCCGACACCCGCCGCGGCCAGCGCCGTGCTCAGATGCCGACCGAAACTGTGATACATCGCCGCCGACGCGACGAATCCCACACGACGGACCCCAAGCCGCTGCAGTTCATCAAGGGCAATCGAGGCGTCGTAGTGACCGGTGTAGTGAACCGAGGGATAGCTCGGCGTGGTCAGACGTCGCGCAATGCCAGTCCTGGCGGACTCCTCGTCATCGGCGGTGCGCAGGCCGTCGAACGGTCCCTGCTCGATGAGCGACATACCGCCCTCGAGCGGACATACGACCGTCGAGGGATAGCCATTGGTCGCCGGCTGATTGGTGAACCAGCGGATGTAGCCGCCGACCCAGTCGCTGGAATTCTGCAGCACCAGTGCATCGACACCGGCATGCTGCATGCGCTGCCTGACCAGCCGCAGCCGGCGTGAGATCTCGGCGGCGGAGACGGCGTTCACCGCCCGCATCTGCGTGTGCGCTGGCGTCACGCAGTCATCCTGCGAGTGAACAGCACGTTTCTTCCGTGGAGAAACGTCAGCGGCAGATGAACAGTGGCAGTAATCATCGAGACCGTGTTGACCGTCAGGCTACCGGCGCAGCGCGCGATGGAACAGAGCCTACGGGTGAGCCGCGGTTCACAGGAAGTCGGTTGTACCGACGTGTTCATTCCGTCGCGGCGAACGATGCGGTCCGCGGCGGGAATTCCTGCTGGCGGCGGTTATGCAGCGTCCGCCGACGGCACGGAACTCGTCAACACCTGGGTCATCCACACTCGCGCGGGATCCCGGTCACGATACTTGTGCCACTGGAGCAGCTCCACCAGCCGGGGCATTTCGACCGGCACCGGCAGGATCTTCAGCGGCATCATCTCGCGGTAAACACTGGCGAGGCGTCGATGCATTATCGCCAGCCGATGGGTGCCCACCAGCATGTGCGGCACGCTGCCGAAGGTCGTGGCGATGACATCCACGCGGCGCTCGTGTCCGAATCGCTGGAAGAACCAGGCATCGATGGTCGGCGGACGCTGCGAGCCCAGCCGCGTCACGACATGACCCATCGACAGGCATTGCTCCAGGCTGATCTCATCGCCGACCGCGGTATTGCCGGACCAGCACACGCACACATATTCGTCTTCGAAGAACGTCTGCGATGGATGATCGGCGCGCACGAAATTCTTCGGCAGCACCAGGAAATCGATTTCGCCCTGGCTGAGCGCCTCCCACGGCTCCTCGTCGTTCCCCAGCAGTTCCACGGTGATACCCGGTGCCTCGTGCGTCAGGCGCTGCAGTACCTGCGGCATGACGACCGTCGATACGTAATCCGACATCATCAGACGGAAATTCCGCTTCGACGTCGCCGGATCGAACTGCGGCTTGATCTCGACCGTGGCCTGGACATTCAGCAGGCAGTCGCGAACCGCGACCTGCAGGCTCTCCCCCAGCGGCGTCGTCACCATGCGCCGTCCGATCCGGGTCAACAGCTCGTCATCGAAGAACTCGCGCAATCTCGCCAGGGCCCCGCTCGTTGCCGACGGGCTCAGGTGCAGGCGGTCCGCCGCCCGCGTGATGCTGCGTTCTGTCAGCAAGGCATCCAGTGCCACCAACAGATTCAGGTCGAGTCTATGAAGATTCATTCTGTTGTTCCCCCGGGAGCAATCGATATCGCATCGATCAGCCGGCGGCGTCAAGCCGCTGCACTGCGATTCAGGTGTTGCCCGCACATGGACAGGGGCAATGATGGCAAGCATTGCGGCTGCGTTTCGGTCGCACCGAATACTGGCGTCCGCGATTGCGAATCGCCCGCTGCGGCTCGGCGCCTATAGTTGTGCGATCGAGGCTGCCATGAGCGCAGCCGACTCACGGCCACGACTCGATAAGGAGATGCAATGACCGGCTGGCAAGATGGCGATTGGCGCAACGACCAACTGTGCAAGTTCGAGGAATCGAACCTGCAGAACAGGATGGGGCTGCAGTTCTACGACCTGAGCCATCCCTGGGGCCTGGGCCAGCCGTGCTGGCCGTATTTCGAAGACGTGAAGATCGAACGCCTGCACGGCATGTCGAAATCGGGCGTGCTG
>CAZBKC010000335.1:0-4166 GCA_964492345.1 uncultured Steroidobacter sp.
CGGCGCCTTCAGGGCGAACCAGTTTTCTACGGCAGCAAGGGGCGGAAGCCTCTTGCTGCCTGCTGTCATTTGAAAAACGGCTGCATCGAAATCCCCTTCCTCCGCAATGCGGGGGAAGGATGGGATGGGGGCCTCTTCCGGTCAGCCCCCACCCTGGTCCTCCCACCTCGTTGGGCGGTTCCGGCACTGCCTCCTCCCCGCAAGCGGAGTAGGGGATCAGAAGTGGAGGGGAGAGCATGAGAATCATCGACGCGCCGGTTGCTGCTTCTCCGATCGCCTCGGCAAACGCATCAGCATCCGCTGGCGCGAAAGTTGCTCAGGAATCCGTGACGGCCGCTGCCGCCGGGAAAATGACGCAGCAGCCGCAGCAGCCGCAACAACCGCAGGATGTCGGCGCGGCCGTGCGGGCGGCGGCCCGGCAGATCGACTCTTATCTGAAGAGCGTCGGCCGCCAGGTTGAATTCCGGGTCGACGACGATACGGGCATGACGGTCGTCACCGTGCGCGAAACCGCGACCGGCGAGGTGATCCGGCAGATTCCCAACGAAGAAGTGCTGCAACTCGCGCGGCGCTTCGAAGCCAGCTCGGGCACGTTGCTCGATCTGACCGTTTGAACGTGGAGCAGGTGCAATGGCAACGGTAGGCGCAGTCGGCGGTTCGCAGATCGATGTCCAGTCGCTGGTGTCGCAGCTCGTGGCGGCCGAACGATCGCGGCCGGAAGCCCAGATCGCACGCGATACGTCGCGAGTCACCACGCAGATTTCCGCCCTGGGCCAGCTCATGGGATCGCTGGCGACCTTTCGGTCGTCCCTGGCGTCGCTGCAGACCACGGGTGTCTTCAACACCCGCTCCGTGACCAGCAGCCAGGAGGAAATGGTGACCGCCACGGTCGGGAGCACCGCAGTCCCCGGCAGCTACGACATCGACGTCGAGCAGATCGCCCAGGCACATCAGATTTCCTCGAATCCTTTCGCCGGCGGCGGAACGGCCGTCGTGGGCACCGGCTCGCTGACCCTCTCGCTCGGCAGCGAGAGCTTCACCATCGATGTCGCCGAAGGCAAGGCGACGCTGGCAGACATCCGCAATGCCATCAATTCTGCGAGCGACAATGTCGGTGTACGCGCCACGCTGGTGTCCGGCACCGATGGCAGCCGCCTGGTGCTGTCCTCGTCGCAGACCGGTGCCGCCAACACCATAGAAGTGTCGCAGTCCGGTGGCGACGGTGGCCTGGCGCAGCTCGAATACAGCGCGTCCGCCACCACCAACTACACCCAGATCAAGCAGGCGCAGGATGCGATCGTCTATATCGCCGGCGCGCAGACGACCAGCGCCAGCAACACGATCCAGAATGCGATCGACGGCGTCACGCTGACGGTCAGGAAGCCGACGACGCAGGAGAGCGGCCCTGCGGGACTGACGGTTTCCTATGACGGTTCCTCCGTCACGACACGCATCAAGAATTTCGTGACCTCGTACAACGCGCTCATGGCGCAGGTTTCCAGGCTGCGCAGCTACGATGCGACGACCAGGACCGCCGGCCCGATGATTGGCGACTCGCTGCTCATGGGCATCGAAAGCGAATTGCGACGGACCGTCACGAGCGTCGTGCCGGACCAGGCCCAGGGCTTCGAAACCATGGCGGCAATCGGCATCACGACGCAGTTGGATGGGACGCTGGGCGTGGACGACGCCAAGTTGCAGAAGGCGCTGACCGGCAATTTCGAGGCGGTCGGCAAGCTCTTCGGTTCGGAGAACGGCATTGCCCGGCGCCTGTTCACTCAGACCGACGATCGACTCAAGACCGGCGGTGCACTGGAAACGCGCGGCAAGACGCTCACGGATCAACAGCGCGCGATCCAGAAACGCAAGGACGATCTCGACGTGCGCATGGCCGCCGTGCAGCAGTCCTATCTTCAGCAGTTCACGCGCCTGGATACGCTGCTCTCGCAGCTGCAGGTCACCTCGAGCTACCTGACGCAGCAGATCGAGTCGCTGGGGAATCTGAACAAGGCGTCGTCGAGATAAGAGAGGGCTGCTGGGTACTGGTCTGGCCAGCAGCCAGTCGCCAGTCGCCAGCAGCCCTCCCTCAAGTCCCCGCTCCCGCCGCCGATGACTTCCGTAGAAGGATTCTGTGGAGCAACTGACCCAATGAACGCCCATGCGCGAACGAACCTCGCTGCCTACCAGAGCGCCGCCGCTCACGGCGGCGTTGCAGCGTCCGATCCGCATCGTTTGATCCTGATGCTCATGGACGGCGCGCTCGAGCGCATTGCCACGGCTCGCGGCTGCATGCAGCGTGGCGAGACGGCGGAGAAAGTACGGCTGCTCAACCGCACCGTATCGATCGTGGCCGAGTTGCGCGGCAGCCTGGATCTGTCGGCGGGTGGACAGATCGCCGAGAACCTGAGCGAGCTGTACGACTACATGAACCGTCGTCTGCTCACGGCGCTGGCCAACAGCCAGATCGACGTGCTCGACGAAGTCAGCAAGCTGCTCAATGAACTGCGCAGCGCGTGGGCGGGGATTCCCGCCGCGGCGCGGGTGCAGCCGGTGACGCGATGACCTCCGCCATCGCCGACAGCGTCATGGCCGTCACGCACAAGCTCGTGCAGCAGGCCATGCATGGTCAATGGCAGGACGTGCCGAAGACGGTGGAGGAGCGCCGCGTTCTGCTCGACCGCCTGAACGCCAGCGCGTCGCCTGCGGACCAGCAGTGGCTGTTCGCCCTGCGCCAGGCCATGGCTGAATCGGATGCCGCGGTGGCGAAGATCGCCGCCACGGATACGCCTGAGACCTCCCTGATCGCCGGACCGCGGGAAGGCGTGCATCCTGCAGATACGGTCGATGCAACGCTCGAGATGATCCGGCAGAGCCGCTGAACGGAAGGGCCCCGACGATGTACGAAGGACTCGACACGATCGTTCTCTACGAAGAGCTGGCTTACGAAGATGTCGTGCCGCTCGCATGGCGTCCGCTGCCGGAGCCCTTCGATCCGGCGGTCGTGGGCAGCTTTGCCGACCGCAATCTGCGCACCCTGCAGGCACTGTCCGCGCTGGAAGAGCATGGCCAGATCGAAAAACCCGATGACTCGCAGTACTCCGCCGAGATCGCACGCCTCGACCTGAAGGTCAATCTGCTGCTGGACATGGTGGGCAAGCTGCTGGTTGCCAGCCAGCCGCGGCCGCGTCCCGCGTCGATCCGCTTCAATGCGCTCGGCGCCGTGTGGCACGGCAGTGCGCCGTTTCCCCCGCTGGGCAATCAGGGCGTGCTGGAGATCCATCTGCGCGACTGCATTGCCGATCCGCTGCGGCTGGTGGGTCGCATCGCGTCGATCGCACCGGACGGACGCATCAAGGCGCGGTTCATTCCTCCGGGCGAGCACATCGCCGATCTGCTGGAGAAACTCGCCTTTCGAAAACATCGGCGCCAGGTCGCCGGCGTCAGGCAGCCGAAAAAAATCTGACACCGTCGTGACGGAGAATCGTCACGACATGTAACGCGCATCGATTCGCCGCGTCGCTGCGGCTCGCCGGGCATCCTCACCCGCCGCGTCAGTCCTCCGATCGCTCATCGACAACCGCCGCTCGCAGCGTGCCTTTCCGGAAAATCGTGCGCGTGAGTTGCGCGCGGGCGTGCGCGACGACAGATCTTCACGCAATGAAGCGTGACAAGTTGCACGCGATCTCCTCGCTAACACGCACGCACGACTAGGTGCTTCCCCGATGCACGCGCCAAAAAATTGGCAGTAGTTCACGCGAGGCTGTTGTTCAGGGATCCCCCGATATGACGCGCGTGCCGGGACATCAGAATCGATTGCGAACCGCATGACGTCCCTCGTATGCGACGACGCCCGCACGAATCGTCGCACCATACGGGGACCGGGTGTGATGCGGTTCGGGAAGTGACTGAAAGATCCTGCGCACTGTTGGTGAACTAGATGAATTTGAATGAGCCGACAAGAACACGAATGACAATGCTGCAGCGCGCGGTCGTCTACGACTGCGACGTCGAGCGGGCCGGGCAGGTCGCTGCCGTACTGAAGATTCTGGAACTGGAACCGCTGCTCATCGATCACTCGGCGCTGATGCGTGCGGTGATCCAGTCGCCGACGTCGCCGCCGGCGCTGCTGGTGGGCGATGTCGGGGATTCCCTGGACTGGCGCGAAC
>CAZBKC010000336.1:0-4163 GCA_964492345.1 uncultured Steroidobacter sp.
GCCGGCAGTATGCGTAGGCGTTCCCCCTCGAAGGAGTGACAGTTATCACAGAACGATTTTGGTGTTGACATAAAGAGAACCAGTTCACAGAAAATGCCCGCTGCGGTGCTCGCCAACCAATGTCCGCGACGACACCAATCCCTGAAATATCAACTCGCTGACCCGCTAGCGCCACGATGCCGTTGAATCCCCTGCCCCTGCTGCGTCGATTCCTGGAAATTCTCTACGGCATCTATGCGCTGGCGGTATTTCTGATCTTCGGCCTGATCGCCTTTTTGCTGGTGACACTGATTCCCGGTCTGGGTATCAAGGCGCGTCGTTCAATTGCTCACACGGCCGCACGCAGCTTCTTTGCGGTCGTCGGCATTCGCATCCGCGTACATGATGCGCGGGAGTTACCGCAGGAACCCTGCGTGGTCGTAGCCAATCACGCCAGTTACCTCGACGGCGTCGTTCTCAAGGGCGCACTACCGGCACGCTTCAGCTTCGTCATCAAGAAGGAAGTCAGCGGCGTGCCCGTCGCCGGACTGCTGCTGCGCCGCATCGGTTCGGAGTTCGTCGATCGGTTCAATCGGCACGCTGGCGGCCTGGATGCGCGGCGACTCATCAAGGCCGCGGACTCGGGACAGGCGCTGGCTTTCTTTCCCGAAGGTACCTTCATCGCACGACCGGGCCTGGGCAGGTTTCATACGGGTGCGTTCGCGATTGCGGCGCGCGCCAACCTGCCGGTCGTGCCCCTGGCAATCCGTGGCACGCGGCACATCCTGCCCAGTGGACATTTCCTGCCCCGCCCCGGGCGAATCGAAATCGAAATCCTGCCCGCCGTGCACGCACCCGCGGATCTCGATTCGGCCGCGATAGTTACCATGACTCGTGATGCGGCAAGAGCGAGAATCCTTGCTGCACTGAATGAGCCGGATCTCGGCGAAAGCGACGGCGTCGCCGATTTGCACGCGTCCCGCAAGGGTTGATTTTGCTGCAGAGGGAGCTTGACCGCCCCTTGCAGCATTGGTTACAAGCCCCGCCTCCTTTCACTGATTCCGCTGACCGGGACACACGCATGAGCAACGAAGTTTTCATTGCATCGGCCCGCCGTACACCCATCGGTTCATTTCAGGGTGCGCTTGCGCCGCTGACCTCACCGCAGATCGGCGCGGCGGCGATTCGCGCAGCCATCGATGATTCCGGTCTCAGCGCCGAACAGATCGAAGAAGCCATCATCGGTTGTGTGCTCATGGCCGGGATCGGCCAGGCACCGGGCCGTCAGGCCGTACTGGCAGCAGACCTGCCGCTCGGCGTGCCGGTGTCCACGGTCAACAAGATGTGTGGCTCGGGCCTGAAGGCCGTGATGATGGCCTGCGATCAGATCCGCGCCGGATCGGCCAACGTCGTGCTCGCCGGCGGCATCGAATCCATGACCAACGCGCCGTACCTGATTCCCAAGGCACGCGCCGGTCTGCGCATGGGCCACGCGGAGATTCTCGACCACATGTTCTTCGACGGTCTGCAGAGCCCGTTCGACGGCAAGATGATGGGCCATTTCGCCGATCAGACGGCAGCGAAATACGGCATCACGCGCGAACAGATGGACGCTTTCGCGGCCGAGTCCGTGCGCCGTTCGCTGGTTGCCATCGAGCAGGGCAAGTTCAAGCGCGAGATCGCCGCGGTGACCGTGAAGGATCGCAAGGGCGAGCGTGTATTCGATCAGGACGAAACGCCGTTCGGCTGCGACATCAAGAAGATCCCGTCGCTGAAGCCGGCCTTCAACAAGGACGGCACGGTGACCGCGGCGAGTTCCTCGTCGATCTCCGACGGCGCTGCAGCCCTCGTGGTGGCCAGCGGTTCTCTGATCAAACAGCGGGGTCTCAAGCCGCTCGCGCGCGTCGTTGGCTACACCAGCCACGCACAGGCGCCGGAGTGGTTCACGACCGCCCCTGTCGGTGCAATCCAGTCACTGCTGGCGAAGACAGGCTGGAAAGCCGGCGACGTCGATCTGTACGAAGTGAACGAAGCTTTCGCGGTCGTTGCGATGGCTGCAATCAAGGATCTCGGACTGGATCACGCCCGCGTGAACGTCAACGGGGGTACCTGCGCACTGGGTCATCCCATCGGCGCGACGCGTGCACGCATCCTCACGACGCTGCTGCATGCGCTCAAGGATCGCGGCGGCAAGCGCGGCATCGCCTCGCTGTGTATCGGCGGCGGCGAAGCGACCGCACTGGCAGTGGAACTCGTCTGAAAGGAGGCGGGATTCGTAATTCGAGATTCGGGATTCGGCAGAAGGACAGGGCATCCGCTGCTCTGCCGGATCCCGAATTACGGATCTCGAATTACGAATCCCGAATCCCGGATCAGACCGACACCACCGCATCGGGTGCGATGCCCGCCACTTCATAGCCGCGCCTGAAATCGCGGACGTGTTTCGCCATCCACTTGCGCGCTTCTTCCGCGTCGCGACTCTGCAGCGCTGCAATGATCTTCTGCTGGGCCGCGATGATGCGCGAGCGGGCCTGCGGTACACGATCGACCATCAGTGCCAGCGAGGGCGCCAGCACCTGAGCCAGGGAGTGCTTGGCCAATATCAGCACCTTGTTGCGCGCGCAGACACCGATCAGCTCGAAGAACTCGGCGACCAGCTCCACCGCGACATCCGAACGTTGCTCGGCGATGAACGCCTGACTTACGCGTACGAGCGTGTCGATATCGGTCTGCGTGCGCCGTGTTGCGGCGAGCGCAGCGACTTCGGGTTCGATCACCATCATCGCTTCCCACACTTCGACGAACGACACCTCGTGCAGAACGAGCGCCTGCCGCATCCCCGAAGCCACTTTGTCTGCATGTGGGCGACTCACGATCATGCGTTTGGCGCCCGGCGGGCGCATCACGAGCCCCGCACTTTCCAGTTGACGCAGTGCTTCGCGCACGGTGGAGCGATGGACGCGGAACTGCTGGGCCAGATCGAGTTCCGGCGGCAGCGGATCGCCATCCTTCAGCACGCGCGCCAGGATCTTCGCTTCGATCGCGGCAGACACCCTGGTATACGCCGGCTCGCGTTCTACAGGCTCGAACAGTTTCGCCGGGGCGGAAATTCCGCCCGTTGCCGGCTCCGTCACTGCTGCAGTGCCGCGTCGGGCCCTGGTCCTGGATACATTTTTCATGCGTGTTGACATGGTGCCGGATTGTCCGACAATGGGACATAGTTCTCAACTCCCGCCCACAGAGGATTGCGTGGAAGACTTCGACTTCGGACTCGGCGACGACATCGATACGTTGCGCAGCACGGTTGCGCAATTCGCCCAGGAACGCATCGCACCGCTCGCCGCAGGGATCGACCGCGAAAACCGCTTCCCACGCGAACTCTGGCCGGAAATGGGCGAACTGGGTCTGCTGGGTCTGACCGTGGAAGACGAATACGGCGGCGCAGGGATGGGCTACCTCGCGCACGTCGTGGCGATGGAAGAGATCAGCCGCGCGTCTGCATCCGTCGGGTTGTCCTACGGTGCGCATTCCAACCTGTGCGTCAACCAGCTGCGTCGCTGGGGAACCGTCGAACAGAAGCGGAAATACCTGCCCCGACTCATCTCCGGCGAACATGTGGGCGCTCTGGCGATGAGCGAACCCGGTGCCGGCTCGGATGTGGTTGGCATGCGCACTCGCGCGCAGAAACGTGACGACGGCTATGTTCTCAACGGTTCGAAGATGTGGATCACCAACGGACCGGTGGCCGACACGCTGGTGGTCTACGCGACGCTCGACCCTTCGCTGGCTGCACGCGGCATTACGGCATTCATCATCGAACGCGGCATGGCAGGGTTCAGTACGGCGCAGAAACTCGACAAGCTGGGCATGCGCGGCTCGGACACTTGCGAGCTGGTGTTCAAGGACTGTCACGTGCCGATGGCCAACGTCCTGCACAAGGAAGGATTCGGCGCCGAAGTGTTGATGAGCGGGCTCGACTACGAACGCGTGGTCCTGGCCGGTGGTCCGCTCGGCATCATGCGCGCCTGCCTGGATCACGTGCTGCCCTACGTTCACGAGCGCAAGCAATTCGGCCGGCCGATCGGCACCTTCCAGCTGATGCAGGGCAAGGTCGCCGACATGTACACGACCATGAACGCCTGCCGGGCTTACGTGTACACCGTCGCACGCGCCTGCGATCGCGG
>CAZBKC010000337.1:0-4157 GCA_964492345.1 uncultured Steroidobacter sp.
ACACCAGTTCGAAAGGTGCGCTGCTCGGACTGAGCCGCGCCAGCGCATTCGAACTCGCCGAACACGGGATCACAGTGAATACAGTGTTACCCGGTGGCGTCGCGACTCCGGGAGCCCTGGGTGCAAAAGGCCCCGCCGTAGAGGGCCCGGCCCGACGCACTCCCCCGCTGGGTCGCTGCGAGCCCCGCGATATCGGCGCTGCCGTCTACTTCTTCGCTGCGCCCGCCGCACGGTACATTACGAATCAGGTGCTCGCGGTGGACGGCGGGTTCACCGTCACCTGAAAGCACGGATAAGGATTCAGCCGACAGAAACAGGAAGGGCAGCCCCAGGCTGCCCTTCGCGAATATTGGTGCCGCTTATCTGACTCGAACAGATGACCTACCGCTTACAAGGCGGTTGCTCTACCAACTGAGCTAAAGCGGCAAAACCCGACCTGGTTCCCGGTGCCGACGGGGGCGGATTGTAGCCGCTGCCAGACGCTGAATCACGCTCCAGACCCCGCAAACTTCAGCCATTCCCCGAATTCGAGGGACAGGCCCGCAGTTCCAGGCGAGTGATCTTCCCGGGGTCTGTCTGGAAAATACTGGTATCGATGGCCTGACCGGGCTCCTGCAGATCCGCATCGATCCAGTAGACCGCGCCGGATCGCTTGCGATCGTCGATGCGGGGCTCGAGGCCGAGGACACGAATCTCCTCTGCCCGACGCTGCGCGCGCTGGTAATCCGAAAACACACCGAGCGACAGCACACTTGAAGGCTCAGTACCGGGCATGAGGTACACATCGGTCACGCCGCTGTCGACCAGGGATTTGAGCGCGGCTTCCGCCGCGTCGCGCGACTCGAAATTCTGCACGCTGACCCAGTACCCCACCCACAGCTCACCCTGCTCAAGACGCTGACGGGACTCGAACCCCGCACTCTTGAGCGATGCCTGCGCGTGTGCAGCATCGGCCAGATCCTGGAACGGACCGACGCTGGTGCAGGCGAACCGATCGGTCATCGCGGTTCGCTCGGCAGACGGCATGGCAGCACCCAACGGCGCGACACGCGGCGGCTGCACGGATTTGACGATGGCCGGCTCAACCGCGTTCGCTGCCTCCTGAGCGAGCACGATACGCGGAGGTGGCGTCACAGGAGTGGCCGGCTTGCGATCCAGATCGCTCACGCGCACATCGATCAATTGCGACCAGCTCAGGAAGAGCGCATTGATCAGGATCAGGACGAGACAGAAAGTACGCACGGCAGGTGACTGACTGGAAACTTCAGCGTGCCTTGCCGCCGCTGCCCCAGTAGGCGGCGATACCGGCGATCTCGCCTGGCGTGAGTTCCAGCTTGCTCTTGTGCTTCACCTTGCCGGCAACGATGTCCGCGATCAGGCTTTCGAGCGATGCGGCGCTTTCGCCTTCCCAGTCATCCGCCTCATGGCATTGCACGCATTTGGCGTTGGCGACTGCTTTTCCCGCAGCGACATCGGCGGCGATGGCACCACTGAACCACGGCATGCTGCCGGCAATCGCCAACACCTTGAGAACTGTTCCTGTCACGCCCGGTTCCTCCTGAGCTGCTGCGATCATACACGAGGCTTCGCGGGGCCTAGCCCGCAGAGGCTGTGTAGCGTGCGAGTCCCTGCAGCACCAGATCGGGAACGAACTCGAACGGCGCGTGAATCAGGCCCTCGATGATCGAAGCAGCGCCTCCGGTCAGCACCAGCGCGGGTTCTGCTCCGCTTTCCTGCTGCATCGTGCGTACCGATCGGTCCACCAGCGCCGCCAGAGCATGCGCAGCCCCCTGGTGAATGGCGCCCTGCGTGTTGTCGGCAAACAGGGTGTCGCTACGCGAGCCATGTGCCGCCCGCCGCGCGATCTCGCTCGTATTACGCAGCAGGCTGCTCACCATGAGATCGGGACCCGGCACGATCAGCCCACCCAGATGCTGTCCGGAGGCATCCACGCCGTCGATCGTCATGGCCGTGCCGACACCCACAACGCATGTCAGCCGTTGCCGCCGCTGATGCGCCGCGATTACTCCGAGCCAGCGATCCGCACCGAGATTTTCCGGTACCGGATAGGCATTGCGGACTCCGCAGGCGGACGCGCTGGACGACACGAACTCCGGTTCCAGACTCCAGCGCTCGCGAATGCACGTCCGCAGCATGTCGCCGATGTGCTGCCCGCCGACATTGGATACCAGCACGCGCTGCGGTTGAGGCGTTCCCGTCAGAACGACTCTCGAAAATGCGAACGCATCCCACCCCGTGTGAGCCGCAGCGTTCTGCGCACCGAGCCCGCGGTCATCGAGCGCAGCCCACTTGATGCGCGTGTTCCCGATATCGAACAGCAGGATCACCGCGTCACCGCGCGCAGACTGACTTCACCGGACACGAAACGCCGTATCTCGCCGCCCACATCGAGCAGCAATGCACCGTCCACTTCGACGCCGCTGGCAATGCCGACAATCGTTTCGGCGCCGTTGAGCACCTTCACCGATGCATGCGCCAGCGTATCGAGCCTGCGCCATTCATCGAGGAAGGGCTCGAAACCCTGGGTCGCGAACAGCTGCAGCATGCCGATCACTTCGTCTGCAATTGCTCCTGCCAGCGCACTTCGGGTCGGCATGCGCTCGCCGAGGATCTCATGGACATCGGCAATGAGTGCGGCCTGCTGCTCTGCCAGCGCAAGGCGAACCGTCGAGGGCATGCGCATGTTCAATCCCATGCCAATGACCACGGTCGCCGGGCCGCCCGTTTCGCCGCGCATCTCGATCAGGATTCCGCCCAGCTTGCGGTTCTTCCAGATCAGATCGTTCGGCCATTTGAGGCCGACATCGTTCGCGCCGAAACGCCGCAGGGCTCGAACGACGGCAACGCCGACGGCAAGACTCAGCGCCGAGAAGGTCGGCGGCACCTCCTGGAACTGCCACCCCAGGGACATCGAGATTCCGCAGCCGAAAGGTGACATCCAGGTCCGGCCGCGGCGACCGCGCCCTGCGGTCTGAATCTCGGCAATGCAGACATGCGCGTGTCCGGGCTGCAGGGCGACCGTGTCGTAGATATGGCGATTCGTCGAATCGACCGTCAGCAGGACTTCGGCATCGTCGAGCAGGGCACGACTTTCGGGAGCGATCGACTGGAGAACCGCGTCGCGCCCGAGCAGATCGACCGGCCGCGGCAACCTGTAACCCTGTCGTGCCACCGATTCGATTTCGATGCCCAGGTCCTGCAGCGTATGGATGAGCTTCCAGACGCCGCCGCGCGATACGCGCAGGCGCTTCGCCAGTTTTTCGCCCGAGCGGAACTCGCCGTCGGACAGCAGCGACAGCAAACGCAGACGGCGCGTGAGTGACTGGGAACGGCGCGGTGAAGGCATCGCTATTTCAACGAGGACGGAACAGCCAGAGTCTGCGGACGCGGTTCTCCGAACCGTGCCACATGCGCTCGATGTTCGAACGATGCGTATAGCAGACAAACAGCAGCATCGCGCAACCGAAAACCAGCAGCGCCATCGGCACCGGCGAGACCGACACGAGCAGATACACGGGGAACGAAGCGACAGCCAGCATCGTGGCGAGGCCGACGAATCCCGTGATCATCACCACAATCACCCAGACCAGAAGCGTGGGAATCAGCGCGATGGGATACAACCCCGTCAGTACGCCTACCAGCGTTGCAGCACCCTTCCCGCCGCGAAACCCGTACCACACCGGATAAACATGCCCCACGACGACGGCCGCTGCGCAGGCAACTGCAAGCCAGTCGCGGCTGACGACCGGATCCACGCCGACGAATGGAATACTCATGCCTGGCAGCACTGCAGCCGCCAGCCAGCCCTTGCCGATATCGATCACCATCACCCAGAAGGCAAAGCCATACCCCTGGGTACGCAACGCATTCGTCCCACCGGCATTGCCGCTGCCAAGCTTGCGAATATCGACCCCTCCGCGAAGCTGACCGACGATGAGACTGCCGATCAATGCACCCAGCAGATAGGCGATCAGGGTCTTGATGCTGAGTTCGAGCATGGGCGGAGTCTATAGTGACGAGTGACGAGTGACGAGTGACGGATGTATAGAAGCGCGCAGCTGTCTCGCTCCGGCTCGTCACTCGTCACACATCACTCGTCACTATAGACTCCGCCCATGCTCGAACTCAGCATCAAG
>CAZBKC010000338.1:0-4145 GCA_964492345.1 uncultured Steroidobacter sp.
GAAATCATGCATCCCTCCTCAGTGCGGCCTGCACCACGTCGCGATCGCTGAAGTAGCGTGTTTCGATGCCGACGATCTGGTAGTCCTCGTGACCCTTGCCGGCGATCAGCACGACATCGCCCGCACGGCCCATCTGCATCGCACGCTCGATGGCACGCGCGCGATCGCGCTCGACGATGGCGCGTTGCGGCTGCGCAAGTCCGGCGACGATGCCAGCCACGATCGCGTCGCCATCTTCGGTGCGCGGGTTGTCGTCGGTCACGATGACGGTGTCGGCGAGGCGCCCGGCGATTGCACCCATCACGGGACGCTTGCCGGCATCGCGATCGCCGCCGCAGCCGAAGACGCAGATCAGTCTGCCGCTGCAATGCCTGCGTGCAGCGCTCAATGCCTTGTCGAGCGCATCGGGCGTGTGTGCGTAGTCGACGATGGCCAGCGGACGCGCGGGCGCCGCGAACGTCTCCATGCGTCCCGGCGGCGGCACGCAGCGTTCGAGCGCCGATACTGCAGCAGGCAGCGCGAATCCGGATGCGAGCAGAACGCCGAGCACGGCGAGCAGGTTGTCGACATTGAAATCACCGACGAAGCGCGAACGTAGCGTCGCGGAACCCCAACTGCTGTCGATGACGATCGCCAGCCCGGCAGGCGCGGCCGTTACGCTTTCAGCCAGCACGTACTCGCAATCGGGCAAAAGGCTGGCGTCCGCGCGCGCACAGATCACCAGCCCGGCGCCGCGGTAGTTCGCCGCCAGCTCGCGACCGAAGGCGTCCTCGACATTGATGACGGCGTGCTGCAGTCCCGGCCACGCGAACAGGCGCGCCTTCGCCGCGCCGTAGGCGTCGATCGTGCCGTGATAGTCGAGATGATCGTGCGTGAGATTCGTGAACACTGCGGTGTCCATGCGTACGCCGGCCACGCGCTGCTGATCGAGCGCATGCGAACTGATCTCCATGGCCAGATGCGTCACACCCTCATCGCGCAGCTCCGCGAGCTGTCGATGCAGCGTGATGCAGTCGGGCGTGGTATGCGTTCCCGCCTTCACGGCGCCGATACGGCCGTGCCCGAGCGTTCCTGCATAGGCGGAAATCCTGCCAAGTTCGGCCAGCGCGGCAGCCAGCACATGGGCGGTCGTGGTCTTGCCGTTCGTGCCGGTGATGCCGGTCACGCTGATCGAGCGCGACGGTGCGTCGAAGAAGCGGTCGGCGATCGTACCGATCGCGACATTCAGGTCGGGAACAGCGAGGACAGTGACGTGCGGCGGCAGCGCGGGCGCCGCAACGCCTGCGTCGGGCTGCCACAACACGACCGTCGCACCCTGCCCCACCGCCTGCGAAGCGAACGCCACGCCGTGGTGGCGCAACCCTGGCAGTGCAACGAATGCGGTCGCCGCCCGCGCCCTGCGGCTATCGATGGTGAGATCCGCGACCTCGACATCCGGCACATCCGCAGCGACGAGGCCCGCAAGCAACTCGCGCAGGTTCTTGCGAGGTTGGGTGCGGGTGAAATTCACGGCGGCACTGCTCATGACGCTCATTCGGAACCGCGGCTCGCCTGGACCAGCGTCGCATCCGGTACGCGCTCCAGGCCATCGGGCGGAACACCCAGCAGGCGCAGCGCGCCGGCCATCACATTCGCGAACACCGGCGCCGCGACATCGCCGCCGTAGTAGAGCTGACCGCCGGGTTCGTCAATTACGACAATCGCAGCCAGCCGCGGATGACTTGCAGGTACGACGCCGCCGAAGGTGGCTTTGTACCGATCGGTTGCATAACCGCCGGCGACGGCGGTGTGCGCAGTACCGGTCTTGCCGGCCACGCGATAACCCGTCAGCGCTGCACTCTTGCCGGTGCCGTCCTGCGATACGACGCTTTCCATCATGCCGAGCAGTTCGCGCGCGACGCGCTCGTCAAATACGCGCTGGCCCGCGACCGGTTCTTCGATGCGTCGCAGCGTGACCGGCCGGCTGATACCGCCGGAGCCGAGCGTCGCGTAGGCGTGCGCGAGCTGCAGCGGCGTCACCGACAGGCCGTATCCGTAGGACATGGTGGCCTGCCCGATCCGGCTCCAGTGCCGCGAATCGTTGAGCAATCCCGCCGATTCGCCCGGATAGCCGCAGCCCGACACCTGGCCGAACCCGAAGGCGCTGAGCGTGTCATGCATGCTCTGCGGCGACAGCGTCATCGCCATCTTCACCATGCCGGCGTTGCTGGACTTCGCGAGCACGGTGGTCAGCGGGATCGAGCCGAGGAACTTGTGGTCCTCCATCAGCTTCGCGCCGACGCGGAACGGAGTCGTGTCGATGACCGTATCGGGATGAAAGCGACCGGATGCGATCCCCGCCGCCGCGACGAACGGCTTGATGCTGGACCCCGGCTCGAAGATGTCGGTGGCGGCGCGATTGCGATAGCGCGAGACCGCGACCTGGTCGCGATCGTTCGGGTTGTACGAGGGCTGATTGACCATCGCCAGGATTTCACCGGTATCCACATCGAGCACGACCATCGAGCCGGCCTTGGCGCGGTGCAACTGCACCGCCGACTTCAGTTCGCGATAGGCGAGGTACTGGATGCGCAGATCGATGCTGGTGACGAGATCCGAGCCCGGCCGCGGTGCCCGGATGCTTTCGATGTCTTCGACGGTGCGTCCATAGCGATCCTGGATGACCCGCTTGGCGCCGGCTTCCGCGCCGAGCCAGCGGTCGTAGGCGAGTTCGAGACCTTCCTGGCCGATGTCCTCGTACTTCTTGGTGAAGCCGAGCAGATGACCGGTGACTTCGCCGGCCGGATAGAAGCGCTGGTACTCGCGCAGCAGGTACACGCCGGGAATCTTCAGCGCCTGCACCTGCGCCGCATCGCTCGGGCGCATGTGCCGCACGAGATAGACGAAGTCGCGCTCGAGGTTGCTGGTGAGCAACTGCGTGAGCCACTTCGGATCGCGGTTCAGCGCTTCGGCCAGCCTCGGCAACTGGTCCGACGCCTTCATCACTTCCCGCGGCGACGCCCACACCGTGTCGACCGGCATGCTGGCGGCAAGCGTTTCGCCGTTGCGGTCGTAGATCGCGCCGCGCACGGCCGACAGCTTTGCGACGCGCGTGAAACGCGCATCGCCCTGACCTTCGAGGAACCCATCGTCGAGCAACTGCAGATCGACGGCGCGCACGATCAGTGCGAGCGCGATCAACAAAAGCATGCCGAGCACGACGCGCAGGCGCATCGCGTACTGCTCGGGCGAAAATGCCTTGTTGTCGCTACGGATCATTTCTTTACGGCTGAACCAGGCGTACTTCGTCGGGTTTCGGAATCACCATCTTCAGATCGGCACGCGCGGTCTGCTCGACACGACCGTGCGTCGACCAGGCGCTCTGTTCGATCTTCAACTGGCCCCACTCGATATCCAGTCCGTCGCGCTGCGAGTGCAGTCCCTGCAATTGGATGAACAGGCTGCGCGTCTCGTGGCGACTCCACACCACGGCCACTGCCGACACGAACAACAGTGCCCAGAGCAGCGGTATCGACCGGCGGCTGAGCGTGCTCATGCCGCCAGCCTTTCGGCGACACGCATGATCGAGCTGCGTGCCCGCGGATTGCGGCTGACTTCGGCGTCCGATGGATGAATCGCGCGCCCGACGCGACGCAGCTTCGGACGCGCGTGCGCAGGCACTTCAGGCAGACCTGCGTACACCGGGTCTTCCTGCGAATGCCGCTGGATGAACCGCTTGACGATGCCGTCCTCCAGCGAGTGAAAGCTGATCGCGCACACGCGGCCGTGAGGCGCGAGCGCCACGAGCGAGCCGTCGAGCGCCGCTTCGATCTCCACGAACTCCTGGTTCACCTGGATGCGGATCGCCTGGAAGGTACGCGTCGCGGGATGCTTGCCGGGCTCACGCATCGGCACCGCCGCAGCGACGGTCTCTGCAAGCTGCAACGTGCGGGAGAGAGGTTGCTGCGAGCGGGCATTCACGATCGCATGCGCGATACGCCTGGCGAACCGTTCCTCGCCGTACTCGCGGATGACGCGCACGATCTCATGCTCGGGCGCCCGGTTGACCCAGTCCGCTGCCGTCATGCCGCTTGCGTTGTTCATCCGCATATCGAGCGGACCGTCCTGCGCGAAACTGAAGCCACGCGCCGCGTTGTCGAGCTGCG
>CAZBKC010000339.1:0-4134 GCA_964492345.1 uncultured Steroidobacter sp.
GATGCCGGAGCGGTGATCGCTCTTGAATCGCTTGAACTCGGCATTGGTCACTTCGCGCACGCCGAGATAGAACGCGCGCTTGAACTCGACCTCGTGCTGGGCCTCGTTGGCGCGCCGGCCGGGCTCGCGTCGTGGGCTGCCCATCGTGAAACGGCCGATCGGCATGAGCCTCAGTTGCTGCGAGACCTTCGTCGACACCACTGTGGGCGTGGATGCCACGCGCGTTTGTTCGGCGGTCAGCAATTTCGTTTCGACGACCTGCGGCAAGCCCGGTCGCGGCGTTACCGTCGTCCTGAAATCCACGAAGCCCGGTTTGCGCACGACGATCTCGTGCGTCGTGGCGACCAGTCGCAGCGTCTGGTTGACCGCGCCCGCCGGCTTGCCGTCCACCAGGATCTGCGCATCCGCCGGCTCGGCGCGCACGGACACTTCGCCGAACACACCGGCGAGTGCGACGCTCACGCTTTGCTTCTCGCCCGAACGCAGCGTGACTTCGCGCGTCGCGGGTTCGTAGCCGGCGCGTGTGAACACGATGGACTGCGCGATATCCGGACGCACATCCATGTCGAGCGGCGTCTGGCCGCGATACACGCCGCTGATGGACACACTGGCGCCGGACGGTTCCGAACGCAGCGACAGCCGGCCGTCCGGCAATCCGAGCCGCACGGGACCGACCGTCATCGCCTCGTTCGCCTTCACCTGGACGTCGGTCGTCCATGGCTTGAAGCCCTCGAGCCGCACTTCGAGCGGCTGGTTGCCTGCCATCACTTCGGTCGTCAGCGGCGTCGTGCCCCGCACTTCTCCGGCAACGGACACCTGCGCCCCTGCCGGTTCGGAGATCACGGTGACGTTCGCCCACGCTGGCACCAGCGCGGCGGTGAACACCTGCTTCCTGCCCAGCCCTTCGATTTCCACGTTCGCCGTAAAGGGCTGGTAGCGCGGGGCATTGATGACAAGGGCATGACTGCCCGGTTGCAGTTCGAATTCGCCGGGGACCGTCCTGGCCTCCGCGCCATCGATCGACACTTGTGCGGCCACCGGCACATCGACCTGGAGATAGCCGGGCAATTTTGTCAGCGTGAGCGAGAACTGCTGGTTGGCGGCTTCGGTCACCTTGACCTTGAGCTCGGCGGGCTGGTAGCCCTGCTGTGTCGCCCGCACGGTGTACTCGCCCGGGCGCAGCAGGAACCGGCCACCGACGGGCACGGCCGGCAGTCCGCCGCTGATGGCAACCTGCGCCTGCTGCGGATTCGTCACGACGCCGATCGATGTCGCGGTCATCACGAACCAGAGGATGCCCGCTGCCAGTAACGCGAGGACCGCGAGTGCGACGCGTCCTGGCTTGATCGTGAATCCGCGACGCTGCCTGGTCCCTTCGGAGGCCCGGAAGCGGACGGCAGCAATCGGCTCCGCCTCGGCATCGCTGTCACCTCGCAGCCGCGCATCCTGCGTGACGATGGGCGGCGCCGTGATGTTGCCGGCGCTGCCGTCGTCGACTTCAATCGTGCGCTGGGCGCGCTCCTCGACGACGCGCAGCCGCGCCGCGCCGAGATTCACGACATCGCCCGCCTTCAGCCAGGTGGACCGGGTGATGCGCAGGCCGTTGTGCAGGACCTCGGCGCCTTCCGCGGGCTGCACGAACACCTGGTCTTCGTGCATGCCGATCCACGCTGCGACGCCGGCAGGTCGTCCGGCAAGCACGATCAGGCTGTCAGCACCGCCGAAACCCAGCGGAAAATCGGCAGGGCCGAAGCGCCGCTCTCCCTGGGGCTCGCGCACGACCAATGTTTCTTCCTGCCATGCCGTGGCGTTCAAATTTTCTCCTCGCAGCGAACCACGACAGGTTGCAATGCCGTGCCGGGGATCACGTTGATCTCACGCCGCACATCGCGGTAACCCGGACGCGTACCGACGACGGTGTAGCTGCCGGGCGCGAGTTCGAGCGAGCGTTGCTCGAACGCGCCCAGCGCACCGACGCGGTAGATCGTGACCTGCGTGAGATTGTCGGACTGGATCGCGACCTGCACGGGCGCTTCGGCGCGCGCGAGCCAGTCGCGCAGCGTGGCGATCTGCTGCCTGAGTGCCGGTCCCGACGATTGAATTGCCTGCGCCCGTTCGAGTGTCTGATGCGCGGCACTGCGCACCGGCGCGCTGAACAGACGTTCGGGCTGTGTCAGATACAACTCGAGCTGTTCGTTCAGCTCGGCGCGGGGCTGCGTTCGTGCAATGCCCTCGCTGGCGAAAGTCACGGTCGAATCGAGCTGCGCCACGGCGCGATATTCCTGCAACGCCTCCGCCCAGCGTTCCTTCGCCTCGAAGCCGCGTGCCGCATCGAGCTTCACGGCGATCGAACGCGTGCGTTCCTCCTGTTCGATCTGCTGCAGCGCCTGCGCTACCTCAGAGGATCCGGGACGAATTCTGTCTGCTGCTGCGAACGCCGAGCGCGCGTCGGAATAGCGGGTGGCCGCCAACGCACTGAAACCCCGCGCCATGTTGGCAGCGAACGCATCACCCGCCACTCTTGCGCCCACCCGGGCCAGGCCGTCGGCGGCACGCGGTGCATCGGCATCGAGTTTCAATGCCTTGTTGAAGGCTTCCGCAGCGCCGGCCGCATTGCCCTCGCGCTCCAGCCGCTCGCCTGCAGCGACCAGCGCGAGCACCTCATCAAGCGTGCCGGCACGCTTGAGTCCCCGTGCTGCGGCGGCATTACCCGACTCGATCTTCGCCGCAAGTTCGAAGGCTGCCTTCGCATCGGCCGATCGGCCTTCGGCGAGCGCCTTGCTGCCCGCAGAGAGTTCGCGCGCCAGCACCTCGCCCGCGCGTTTCTCGAGCACGTCCAGCAACGGTTCGATCGCAGAAAAGTGCTGACCCGCGGTGACGTACTCGCGCGCCGCAAGATCCTTGTCGCCAGCCACGAGTTCGTCGGTGGCCTGCTTGAACTCGGCACCGCCCCACTGCTCCACCGCGCGTGTACGCAACTTCTCAAGGCGGGGATCGATCGCGGCGCGCAGCTCTTCGGCTTGCTGCTTGGCGCGCGCCAGTGCCGCGAAGTCGAGTTCCTTCCTTGTCTGCGGCGCTGCCTCCTCCTTTGGCTTGACCGCTGCAGCCGGTGTGGCCGGCGGCGAATCCGGGAACCAGCGCGGCAGTGCAAAGAACACGATCCCGACGCCGGCGACGCCGGCAATCCATGCTGCCGCGCCCAACCCGCGCCGGAATCCCTGGCGTCGCAGTTCGTCATCGGTGCGGCCTGACGGATCCGGTCGACGCCATTCGCTGCGCAATGGCTCACCCTGCGCGACCGGCGGACGAATCGACGGCGGTGCGACGGCACGCGAGTTCACGATACTTACCGCCGGCAGCGCCGCCAGCGCGGTCGACAGCTCATTCGCAACGCTGTCCATGTCCGCCGGCCGATCGGCAGGCGACTTTGCAAGACAGCGATCGACGAGTTGCGCCACTGCGGGCGGAACGGTGGCGACGGAAGTCAGCGAGCGCGGCTGCTCCGTGCGGATCCTCTGCGGTGTCGCGTCCGGGTAGAACGGCGGATAGCCGGACAGCAGTTCGTACAGCAGCGTGCCAAAACCATAGATGTCGTCGCCGGCGCTCGCGGGCTCACCGTCGAGCTGCTGCGGACTCATGCTGAAAGGCGAGCCGCGCCCGGCATTCCCCGCAGGAATTTCCGCGAGCGCCAGGGTCATGCCGAAGTCGGTCAGCCGGGGCACGCCATCGGAGGTGAGCAGCACATTCGCCGGTTTGACGTCGCGATGCACGAATCCCGACCGATGGGCATGGGCCAGGGCCTGTGCGACGGGAACCGCGAGGCGCAGGATCTCGGCACAGCCGCGGCCGCGCCAGGCGGTGAGATCGCCGCCCGACACATACTCCATCGCGATCCACGCATGCTGCGGCGAGCGGTGCAGCCCATCGACCTTGAGGATGTTCGGATGTTCGAGCGTCTTGAGACGCGATGCCTCGCGGTGCAGTGCCGCGATCGCAGCGGCGTCCTGCATCAACCCGTCGGCAAGTACCTTCACAGCGACCAGGCGTTTGCGTTCGTTGTCCTGCGCAAGCCAGACGCTACCGCTGCCGCCTGACCCGAGGGCGCGGACCAATACGAACCTTGCAGAGAGCTCC